>NZ_JBEOVM010000083.1:0-28531 GCF_040295505.1 Streptomyces sp. NPDC002790
CCGCCGAGCCGCCGGCCCGCGCGCGCCGGTCGGACGCGCCTCCTCCTCCCCGGGGCGCGCGGTCGCCCCCATCCGGCGGGGGGGCGCCCCCTTCCGCGTACCCGCTACGAGTGCGTACGCAGCAGCGTGCGCATCGTGCGCATGGCGACCGAGAGGTTCGCCAGGTCGAACGCGTCCGAGCTCTGGATCTCCTCCAGGGTCGAGCGCGCCCGGCCCAGGATCGCCGCGTTCTTCTCCTCCCACGCCTTGAACCGCTGCTCGGGCGTCGAGGTCCCGTTGCCCGCCGCCAGCACGTCGGCGGTGAGTGCGGCGTGCGCCGCGTACAGGTCCTCACGGATCGACGCGCGGGCCATGGACTGCCAGCGGTCGGAACGCGGCAGCTCGATGATGCGGTCCATGAGCTGCGTGATGGAGAGCCGGTCCCCGAGGTCGTAGTAGACCTCGGCGACGGACAGCGCGTCCTTGCCCATGCGGTCGGCGATCTGCACGATGTCGAGCGTCGGGAACGCGGACGAGAACCCGGCGACACGCTCCGCCAGCTCCTCCGGCACACCCGCGCCGGTCAGCTCGTCGACGATGCCCTGGTACCACTCGGCGTCGGAGCCGCGCAGCATCTTGGGCATCTCCGCCCAGACCTTGGTGACGTCCTCCTTGAAGAAGTCGATCGTCTCCGCCAACTGGAGCGGCTGCGGGCGGTTGTTGAGCAGCCACCGCGTGCCGCGCTCGACAAGTCGCCGCGAGTGCAGGCGGATCCGGGTCTGGACGTCCGCGGCGACGACATTGTCGAGCGCCTCGACCGCGTCCCAGACCTCGCTGAGGCCGAAGATCTCGCGCGCGGCGAGCTGCGCCCGCACGATCTCCTCCAGGGACGCGCCCGTCTCCTCACGGAGGCGGTGCAGGAACGTCGAACCACCCGTGTTCACCGTGTCGTTGACGAGGACCGTCGTGATGATCTCGCGGTGCAGCGCGTGCCCGTCGATCGCCTCGCCGTACTTCTCGCGCAGCGGCTTCGGGAAGTACGTGTGCAGCAGGCGGCGCAGGTACGCGTCGTCGGGCAGGGACGTCTGGATCAGCTCGTCCGCCGCCGTGATCTTCGTGTACGCGAAGAGGACGGCGAGCTCCGGCTGGCTCAACCCCCGGCCGGAGTTGAGGAGTTCACGGATCTGCCGGTCGGTCGGCAGGAACTCCAGGCCCCGGTCCAGGTGGCCCTGCTTGCCCAGGCGGCGCATGAACCGCTGATGGGCGTGGAGCAGGGACGGCGCCTGGGCGCAGGAGTTGGCGAGCGCCGTGTTCTGCGCGTAGTTGTTGCGCAGCACCAGGTGCCCGACCTCGTCCGTCATGGCGGCGAGCAGCTTATTGCGCTGCTTGACCGTCATGTCACCGTCGGAGACCAACCCGTTGAGCAGGATCTTGATGTTCACCTCGAGGTCCGAGGTGTTGACGCCCGCGCTGTTGTCGATGGCGTCGGTGTTCACGCGGCCGCCGCCGCGGGCGAACTCGATGCGGCCCAGCTGGGTCGCGCCGAGGTTGCCGCCCTCGCCGATGACCTTGGCGCGCACGTCCTGGCCGTCGACGCGGATCGGGTCGTTGGCCTTGTCGCCGACGTCCGCGTTGGACTCGACCGACGACTTGACGTACGTACCGATGCCGCCGTTCCACAGCAGGTCGACCGGCGCCTGGAGGATCGCCTTCATCAGCTCGGCCGGGGTCATCTTCGCCTGGCCGGACTCGATGCCGAGGGCCTCGCGGATGTGGGCGTTGAGCTGGATCGACTTGGCGGAGCGCGGGAAGATGCCGCCGCCCGCCGAGATCAGCTCCTTGTTGTACTCCGCCCACGAGGAGCGCGGCAGTTCGAACATCCGGCGGCGCTCGGCGAAGCCGGTGGCCGCGTCGGGCTTCGGGTCGATGAAGATGTGCCGGTGGTCGAAGGCGGCGACCAGGCGGATGTGCTCGGAGAGCAGCATGCCGTTGCCGAACACGTCACCGGACATGTCGCCGACGCCGACGACCGTGAAGTCCTCGGACTGGCTGTCGACACCCAGCTCCCGGAAGTGCCGCTTGACGGACTCCCAGGCGCCGCGGGCGGTGATGCCCATGCCCTTGTGGTCGTAGCCGGCCGAGCCGCCGGAGGCGAAGGCGTCACCGAGCCAGAAGTTGTACGACTCGGCGACCTGGTTCGCGATGTCCGAGAAGGACGCCGTGCCCTTGTCGGCCGCGACCACGAGGTACGTGTCGTCCTCGTCATGACGGACGACGTCCGCGGGCGGGACCACTTCACCGGCGACCAGGTTGTCGGTGATGTCGAGCAGCGCCGAGATGAACGTCTTGTAGCTCGCGATGCCCTCGGCCATCCAGGCGTCGCGGTCCACCGACGGGTCGGGCAGCTGCTTGGCGACGAAGCCGCCCTTGGCGCCGACCGGCACGATGACGGTGTTCTTCACCATCTGCGCCTTCACCAGGCCGAGGATCTCCGTACGGAAGTCCTCACGCCGGTCCGACCAGCGCAGGCCACCGCGCGCGACCTTGCCGAAGCGCAGGTGCACGCCCTCGACACGGGGCGAGTACACCCAGATCTCGTACGCGGGCCGCGGCGCGGGCAGGTCCGGAATGGCCTGCGGATCGAACTTCATGGAGACGTACGAGTGCGGCTTGCCGCCCCCCGCCTCCTGGAAGAAATTCGTGCGCAGCGTCGCCTTGATGACGGTGAGGAAGGAACGGAGAATCCTGTCCTCATCCAGGCTGGCGACCTGGTCGAGGGCGCCGTCGACCTCTTCGAGCAGACCGTCGATCAGCTCGGTCCCGGCGCGCTGCCGGTCCGGGGACATCCGCGCCTCGAACAGCGACAGCAGCAGGCGCGTGGTGTGCACGTTCGTCCGGAGGGTGTCC
Organism: Streptomyces sp. NPDC002790; assembly: GCF_040295505.1. Lineage (NCBI taxonomy): Bacteria > Bacillati > Actinomycetota > Actinomycetes > Kitasatosporales > Streptomycetaceae > Streptomyces > Streptomyces sp. NPDC002790. The sequence goes on from NZ_JBEOVM010000083.1 coordinate 2,887, forward strand.
TCCATGTAGTCCTGGCTGAAAGTGGACCCCGCCTGGCGCAGGTACTTGGCGTACGCGCGCAGCACCATCGCCTGACGCCAGTTCAGACCGGCGCCCAGGACGAGGGAGTTGAAGCCGTCGTTCTCGGCGAGGCCGGTCCAGGTGGCGGCGAAGGCGTCCTGGAAGCGCTCGCGGCCGTCGGCCCCGAGGTCGTCCCCGTTGCCGTTCGACGGCTTCGGCATGCGCAGGCCGAAGTCGTAGATCCACGCCGTCTTGCGGTCGCTGCAACGCAGCTCGTACGGGCGCTCGTCGGTGACCTCGACGCCCAGGCGCTGGAGCACCGGCAGGACGGCGGAGAGCGAGACGGGCGCGCCGATCCGGTAGATCTTGAAGCGGCGCTCGCCGGGGGCCGCGCCCACCGGCTCGTACAGGGAGAGCTCGAAGTCCTTGTTCTCCTGCGTGAGTTGTTCGAGGTGGACCAGGTCGGCCACGGCGGCGCGCGGCGAGTGGTCGGCCTTGAAGCCCTCGGGGAACGCCTGGCCGTAGCGGCGCAGCAGTTCGGCGGCGCGCTCCTCGCCGCACTCGGCGTTCAGCGCCTCCCCGAAGCCGTCGGCCCAGGAGCGGGCGGCCTCGACGAGGCGGGCCTCGATGCGGTCCTTGTCGGCGTCGGAGAGCTCCGGCAGTTCGGTGCCCTGCGGAACGCGGACGACGAAGTGCAGCCGGGAGAGGATCGACTCGGTGTTCCACGCGGTGAAGTCGACGCTGGTGCCGCCGAGCTCCTCCTTGAGGATGTCGATGATCCGCAGCCGCACGCCCGTCGTGTAGCGGTCGCGCGGCAGGTAGACGAGGGCCGAGTAGTAGCGGCCGTACTCGTCCTGGCGCAGGTAGAGCCGGAGCCGGCGGCGCTCCTGGAGGTACAGGACGGACGTCACGATGGGGCGCAGCTCGTCGGCGGGCGTCTGGAACAGCTCGTCGCGCGGGTACGTCTCCATGATCTGCATCAGGTCACGGCCGTCGTGGCTGTTGGGCGAGAAGCCCGCGCCCTTCAGGACTTCCTGGACCTTGCGCCGGATGACCGGGACGCGGCGCACGCTCTCGGTGTACGCGGCGGAGGAGAACAGCCCGAGGAAGCGGCGCTCGCCGACGACATTGCCCTCGGAGTCGAACTTCTTCACGCCGACGTAGTCGAGGTAGCTCGGCCGGTGCACGGTGGCGCGGCTGTTGGCCTTGGTGAGGACCAGCAGGCGGTGCTCGCGGGCCTTGGCACGGGCGTCGGCCGGCAGCCGGTTGAAGGACGGGGACACCGGGTGGTGCTCGTCGCGCTCGTGGTGCGGGTCGGAGCGCAGGATGCCGAGTCCGGTGCCGGGCACGGCGGCCAGCGAGTCGTCCTCGGAGAGGTTGTACTCGCGGTACCCGAGGAACGTGAAGTGGTCGGCGGCCAGCCAGCGCAGCAGCTCGCGGGCCTCCTCGACCTCCTGGTCGGGCAGGTCCCCGGCGGTCGGCTCGCCCGGCAGCTCCTCGGCGATGCGCAGCGCCGAGTCCCGCATCTTCTCCCAGTCCTCGACGCACTCCCGTACGTCGGACAGGACGCGCAGCAGGTCGGAGGTGATCTGCTTGAGGTCGGCGCGGTCGGTCTCGCGGTCCATCTCGACGTGGATCCACGACTCGGTGAGCACGTCGTGGTCCTCGGTGGACGTGCCGGCCGGCAGCACCTCGAGGAGCTTGCCGGCGACATCGCGCCGGACGGTGATCTGCGGGTGGATGACGACGTGGATGCCACGCCCCTGCCGCGACAGCTCGTTCGTCACGGAGTCCACCAGGAACGGCATGTCGTCCGTGACGACCTCGACGACCGAGTGGCTGCACGTCCAGCCGTTCTCCTCGACGGTCGGCGTGTGCACCTTCACGTTGGCCGTGCCCTGCGGGCGGTTCTCCGCGAGGCGGTAGTGCGAGTGCGCGGCCCCGAAGACATCGACCGGATCACGGTCGCTCAGATCCTCCGGTGCGGTGTGCAGGTAGTAGCGCTGGAGGAACGCGAGCACGCTGTCTGGGTCCTTGGAGGTCCCGGCTGACCGGGCGGTCTTGGTGGTCCCGGTGGCCCGCGTGCCCTCGCCCGTCGCCCCGGTCGGTAGGTTCCCCCCTACCGGGCTGTTCTCAGCTACCCGGGCGGCCCTGGTGAGCAGCTCGGCTTTGGCTTCGTCCAGCTTGGTCTGCATTGTCCTCTGGCTCCTGTCGCGCGCCGTTGCGAGACGTAGATGTCGCGTAGATGAATCGCTCGACACAACGCCTCGACGCGGGGTTTCCGGTCTGAGACGACGTTATGCCGGGATGAGAGAAGAGCGGACCACAATGCGCCGTTTTCAACGAAGAGGCCATCCGCCCGAAATGATCAGCGACTGAGCGCCGGGCACGACCACTGCTGTGGCGGGTCGTGAGCTCCCGGCGCGGGCAGGGGGCGACGATGCCCCCGCGAGATATCGCGCTGATCACGGGACCAGGCTATCGCTCCCCGAGGGTGCGTCGTCATGAGCCGCTTGTGTACAAAACGGGGGGTCGAACTTTGACACTCTGCACAGAACCCCTGGAGCCCTTGCGCAGTACGGGCTCTTGCCAGCGCAGCGGCGCGGCGACACGTTGGGCGCACGACACGGCGGATCCCGGCGAGGAGAGTGTGTGACCAATGGCACCCAAAATCCTGATCGTCACCGGCGACGCGGCGGAGTCGCTGGAAGTCCTGTACCCGTACCAGCGGCTGCGCGAGGAGGGTTACGGGGTCGACATCGCGGCCCCGACCCGGAAGAAGCTCCGGTTCGTGGTCCACGACTTCGAACCCGGCTTCGACACGTACACGGAGAAGCCCGGCTACACCTGGCCCGCCGACCTGGCCTTCTCCGAAGTCGACCCGGGCCAGTACGCCGCATTGGTGATCCCGGGCGGCCGGGCGCCGGAGTACCTGCGCGGCGACGCCGAGCTCCGCAAGATCGTCAAGTCCTTCTTCGACACCGACAGGCCCGTCGCGCAGATCTGCCACGGCCCGCTCCTGACGGCGGCAGTGGACGGGCTGCGGGGCCGGCGCGTCACGGCGTACCCGGCGCTCGAACCGGACATGCAGGCGGCGGGCGCCACCTTCCACGACGCGGAGGTGGTGGTCGACGGCACGCTGGTCTCCTCCCGCGCCTGGCCGGACCACTCGGGCTGGATGCGGGAGTTCCTGACGGTGCTGCGGGCGAAGGCACCTACGTCCTGACCCTGACACGCAAGTGCGGTGGCTGCCCCGCCGACGAGGGCAGCCACCGAAACGCGCCGTGCCCCGGACGCAGCGACGAGGGGTCGATGCCACGACAGCCGTGAGGAGTTGACCACTGCCGTCCGACACCCCGCCACGCCATTCCTCCGGACCACGCGACACCCCTACAGCCTGCCGATCCCCACACCCCCCGGCATCGGTATCCCCGGAGCCCCGTATACGCATCTCCGCACGGGCCATCGGGATCCGTATACCTATGCCCACCCGAGTCCCTGCTTTTCAAGCCCCTGCGGCGATTGAGCAGGCCTTTCAAGCCCGTGCGGCGATTGAGCCCATCAAGCCCCGCCGGCGATTGAGGCGCGGGGTTTGGGGCAGAGCCCCGATCTTTCAGTCCCACCGACGACCGAACACACCCCTCACGCCGCCGCAACCATCCGCTCCGCCACCCGCACCGCATCCCCCAACGTGTCCACGACCGGCACCCCCACCCCTTCAAGACTCGCCCTACTGTGCGACCCCCCGGTATAGAGAACCGCCCGCACCCCCGCGGCCCCCGCCGCCACCGCATCGTCGGCCGCATCCCCGATGACCACGGTCCGCTCCCGAGCCACACCGTCGAGAACCCCCAGGTGCCGCACCATGTACTCGGCCTTGCTCCCCCCGGAGGGCCCCGTCCGCCCGTCGACGCGCACGAACCGCTCCGCGATCCCCAACTGCCGTACCAGCGGCACGAGTTCCTCATGCCCCGCCATGCTGAGGATGGACTGGCTGCGCCCGGCCTCCTGCCAGCCGGCCAGCAGCAGCTCGACGCCCTCGGTGAGCCGGCAGTCCACCGCGTACCGCGCGTAGTGCTGGTGGAACGCGCCGTCCATCGCCGCCCACTCGGCCTGAGTCGGCAGCCGGCCCATCAGCCGCTCGTAGAACTTGGGGATGGGTATGCAGTACAGCTCGCGGTACTTCTCCAACGTGATCGGCTCAAGGCCGACCGCCGCGAAGGCCGCGTTGCTGGCGCGGATGACGGCGTCGTTGTCGTGGAACAGCGTGCCGTTCCAGTCCCAGACGATGTGCGTGCCCGTGTGCATCCCGAAGTCACTCCCCATGACAAGAAACTACCCACCCCTGAGCCGGGTCCCTCAGTGTTCGCCCTCACCCACAAGACCCGGGATCTCCTGCGTGGCGAACCACAACAGGTCATGGTCCTCGGCGCCGTCCACGACGAACTGCGCGTCACCGTCGCCCCGGTCGGCCGCGGCCAGCGCCTCCGCGGCGGCCGTGACATCGGCGTCGGCGTCGCCCGAGTCGACGTGCACGGCGGCGACCTTCGCCAGCGGCACGGTCTCGCGCACCGTCAGCTCGCCGAGCGCGGCCGGGTCGAGCCCCCGGTCCGGGTCGGCGACGACGGACCCGTCCGGCACGTCCACGGCGACGACGACCCGGCGGCGCGCGGCGCCCGGGTCGGCGGCGACGAGCCGCAGCGAGGCGAGCGCAGCGCGGTTGAGCGCCGCGTACTCCAGCTCCTCGATGTCCTCGGACAGGTACCACTCGCGCAGCGCGGGCGTCACGGCGAAGGCGGTCACGGGCGCGGGCCCGATCTCGCCGGCCTTGTACGCCTCTGCGAGTCGAGGCAGGGACAGAGGTACGTACACGCGCATGGTCCGGCTGCTTTCTGCTCTGCGTCGGGGGCTTCAGGATACGTGGGGGCGTCCCCCTTCGGGCCGCCGCCCGCGTCCGCCCGGACGTCAACACCCACCCTCGGCCGGCCTTCGTACGTTCCCGGGGCCCCGGCCCTCGCGACGGCCCGGTCACCCTGATAGGGGAACCCTCCGCCGCGCCCCGGCGCCACCGACCGGCCCTTGCCGCCGCACCCTCCGACCTCGTACAAGATCCCCACGAGGAGTTACCGGTCGGTATCGGGAGGCGTCGTGCAGAAGGTCATGAACAGGCGGGGGCCACGCGGAACCACCCGGCCGCCCATCCGCCGCGACACCCGCCGCCCCGGAGCGGCACCGCGGCGCGTCCCACCCCAGGTCCCGCCGCACCCCACCGAGCTGTTCACCCAGCGCCTGCTCCTGGTGCTCAGCGGCGACAGGCCCCTGCACTGGTTCGCCCGGCACGCCGCGCACCAGGCCTTCGACGACCTACTGTGGCTGGTGGAACACCGCGCCCTGCTGCACGGCGCGGGCCCCCGGCCGACCGTCCACGGCATCGGCCACTTCGAACCCGCCCCCGGCAGCTACGAGGTCTTCGCCCGCATCGCGGTCGGCCCCCGCCTCCACGCCCTGGCCTTCCGCCTCACCCTGGGCGACGACCACCGCTGGCGCTGCACAGCGGTAGAACTCGCCGGCCGCCCACCACGGGAAGCCCGGGACAGCGACGAGTGACGCAGCCCCGCCCGAGAGCGCGTGAAGCAGCCGGGCCCCCGTCCCCAGTCCCAGAACGCGCGAAGCGGCCAGGCACCCGTCCCCCGCCCCAGAACGCGCGAAGCGGCCAGGCACCCGTGCCTCGTCCCAGAACGCGCGAAGCAGTCAGGCACCCGTCCCCCGCCCCAGAACGCGTGAAGGGGCCGGGCACCCCGTGCCCGGCCCCTTCACGCTCCGCGTCATACGCGCCGCGTCACACGCTTCGCGTCACTTCTTGCGGCGGCGGCCCTTCTGCTGCTTGCGCCGCTCGGCACGGGTCATCCCGTCCGCAGAGGAGCGCGTGGGCCCGCCCTCGGTCACGAAGTCGCCCTCGTCGACACCGCCCTCGGCGTTCGGCGCCTGGAAGTGCAGCCGGTCGGGACGCTGCGGAGCGTCCAGGCCCTTGGCGCGGATCTCCGGGCGGCCACCGGCCTGCGCGGGCACGGCGTCCTGGCTGTCGGCCTTGTCGAGCGACGTGGCGGCGGGCTTGGAGTCCGCCACCGGGACCTCCTCGACCTGCTGCTCGACCTGGACCTCCAGGTTGAACAGGTAGCCGACGGACTCCTCCTTGATGCCCTCCATCATGGCGGTGAACATGTCGAAGCCCTCGCGCTGGTACTCGACCAGCGGGTCCTTCTGCGCCATGGCGCGCAGCCCGATGCCCTCCTGGAGGTAGTCCATCTCGTAGAGGTGCTCACGCCACTTGCGGTCGAGCACGCTCAGCACGACCCGGCGCTCCAGCTCACGCATGATCTCGGAGCCGAGCTGCTCCTCGCGCTCCTCGTACTGCGCGTGGATGTCGTCCTTGACGGCCTCGCCGATGAACTCGGCGGTGAGACCGGCCCGGTCCCCGACCTCCTCCTCGAGCTCCTCCACGGTGACCTTGACCGGGTAGAGCTGCTTGAACGCGCCCCACAGCCGGTCGAGGTCCCACTCCTCGGCGAAGCCCTCGGCGGTCTCGGCGCCGATGTACTCGTCGATCGTGTCGTCCATGAAGTGCACGACCTGCTCCTGCAGGTCCTCGCCCTTCAGGACGCGGCGGCGCTCGCCATAGATGACCTCGCGCTGCCGGTTGAGCACCTCGTCGTACTTCAGGACGTTCTTACGCGTCTCGAAGTTCTGCTGCTCGACCTGCGACTGGGCGGAGGCGATGGCACGGGTCACCATCTTGTTCTCGATCGGTACGTCGTCCGGCACGTTGGCCATCGACATCACGCGCTCGACCATCTGCGCCTTGAAGAGCCGCATGAGGTCGTCACCGAGCGACAGGTAGAAGCGGGACTCACCCGGGTCGCCCTGACGGCCGGAACGACCACGCAGCTGATTGTCGATACGCCGCGACTCGTGCCGCTCCGTACCGAGAACGTAGAGCCCGCCGAGGTCCTTGACCTCCTCGAACTCGGCCTTGACGGCCTGCTCGGCCTTCTCCAGGGCGGCGGGCAGCGCGGCCGCCCACTCCTCGACGTGCTCGACCGGGTCGAGCCCGGCCTGGCGCAGCTCGGCCTCCGCGAGGTCGTCCGGGTTGCCGCCGAGCTTGATGTCGGTACCACGACCGGCCATGTTCGTGGCGACGGTGACGGAGCCCTTGCGGCCGGCCTGCGCGATGATCGCGGCCTCGCGGTCGTGCTGCTTCGCGTTCAGCACTTCGTGCTGAACACCGCGCTTGTTGAGCTGCTGCGACAGGTACTCGGACTTCTCGACGGACGTCGTACCCACCAGGATCGGCTGGCCGTGCCCGTGCTTCTCCGCGATGTCGTCGACCACCGCGTCGAACTTGGCGACCTCGGTGCGGTAGATCAGGTCGGCCTGGTCCGCACGGACCATCGGCTTGTTGGTCGGGATCGGGACGACGCCGAGCTTGTAGATCTGGTGGAACTCGGCGGCCTCGGTCATCGCCGTACCGGTCATGCCGGAGAGCTTCTCGTAGAGGCGGAAGAAGTTCTGAAGGGTGATGGTCGCCAAGGTCTGGTTCTCGTCCTTGATGTCCACCCCTTCCTTCGCCTCGATCGCCTGGTGCATGCCCTCGTTGTAGCGGCGGCCGGCGAGGATACGGCCGGTGTGCTCGTCGACGATCATGACTTCGCCGTCGATGACGACGTAGTCCTTGTCCTTCTTGAAGAGTTCCTTGGCCTTGATCGCGTTGTTCAGATAACCCACGAGCGGTGTGTTGACCGACTCGTAGAGGTTGTCGATCCCGAGCCAGTCCTCGACCTTGGCCACACCCGGCTCGTGGATGGCCACGGTGCGCTTCTTCTCGTCGACCTCGTAGTCGCCGGTCTCCTCGATGCCCTTCAGCGTGTTGCCCGCCTCGCCCTTCTTGAGGCGGGTGACGAGCTTGGCGAAGTCGCCGTACCACTTCGTGGCCTGGTCGGCGGGGCCGGAGATGATCAGCGGCGTACGGGCCTCGTCGACGAGGATGGAGTCGACCTCGTCGACCACCGCGAAGTTGTGGCCGCGCTGGACGAGCTCGTCCTGGGACCACGCCATGTTGTCGCGGAGATAGTCGAAGCCGAACTCGTTGTTCGTGCCGTACGTGATGTCGCAGTTGTACTGCTCGCGGCGCTCCGCCGGCGTCATATTGGCAAGAATGCAGCCCACGGACAGGCCGAGGAACTTGTGAACACGGCTCATCAGCTTGGACTGGCTCTCGGCCAGGTAGTCGTTCACCGTGATCAGGTGGACGCCCTTGCCGGACAGCGCGTTCAGGTACGTGGGCAGCGTGCCGACCAGGGTCTTGCCCTCACCGGTCTTCATCTCCGCCACGTAACCGAGGTGGAGCGCGGCGCCGCCCATCAGCTGCACGTCGTACGGGCGCTGGCCCAGCACGCGCCGGGCGGCCTCACGGACAGTCGCGAACGCCTCGGGCAGCAGGTCGTCGAGGGTCTCCCCGTCCTCCAACCGCTGCTTGTACTCGTCCGTGAGGGCGCGCAGCTCGGCGTCGGAGAGACTCTCGAAGTCCTCTTCGATGGAGTTGACCTGGTCCGCGATGCGGTGCAGCTTGCGCAGGATCTTGCCTTCGCCTGCACGCATGATCTTCTGGAGGACGGACACGGGGGTTGGTCTCCTTGCCGGTCGGGCCTGGCACGGTCGGTTTTCTCTGAAAACTGCTAGGTATCACTGGGGACTACCAAGGACTACTGGAGCAGCGACCATCGTATGCGAGGACCCCACCGTGCCGGGAGGTCTGCCATCACGTCCAACGCGCGGGCCGCCGCGAAGGTGCCGGTACAGCCCATGAAAAGTCATGGCGCCCCTGCCGCGTGCCGAGCAGAATCGGGCGATGGACCCCGTGACGCTCACCACCGACCGCCTGCAGCTGCGCACATTCGTGCCCGCCGACATCGACGAGGTGTACGCCGCGGCCCAGGACCCCGACATCCAGCGCTGGACCACGATTCCCTCGCCGTACGCGCGCGTGGACGCCGAATACTTCGTCAACCGTGTCGTCGCGGACGGCTGGCTCGGTGACACGGAGTACACCTTCGCGATACGGACCGAGGACCACGGCCCAGTGGTCGGCGCGGTCTCCATCCACCACCCACGCGCGGGTTCCTGGGAAGTCGGCTTCTGGACGGCCAAACGGTTCCGCGGTCGCGGCTATATGACGGAGGCCGTCCTGGGCGTGGCCCGCTGGGCCTTCACCGACCTCTCCTGTACGCGCCTGGAGTGGCGCGCGGAGGTCGGCAACGTGGGCTCCCTCACGGTGGCGGAACGCGCGGGCTTCACCCTGGAGGCCACCCTCCGCGCGGCCCTGCCCAACAAGGGCGTCCTACGCGACTGCTGGCTCGCCTCCCTCCTCCCCACCGACCTCTCCCTCCCCACCCCCCTGCCCTACCTCCCGGCCCCGACCTGACCACCCGCAGCCGCCGTGGACGGTCCCCCACCCCGTTGTCAGACCCTCCCCCTATCGTTCCGGCCATGACGACCCCGCCGCGTCCCACCGCCGCCTTGTCCGCCGACGAGGCCCGCCGCATCGCCCTCCGCGCCCAAGGCTTCCTCGGCGCCCCCGACCGCAAGGCCGGCGTACGTGGCGTGCTCCGCCACCTCGGCGCGGTCCAGCTCGACACGATCTCCGTACTCGCCCGCTCGCACGAGCTGATCCCCTACGCCCGCCTGGGCGCGGTCCCCCGGACCAGGATCGAGTCGGCGTACTGGACACCGGGCACAGCCCCGTCCACCGCCCCCCACGCCTTCGAATACTGGTCGCACGCCGCCTGCGTACTCCCCATCGAGGAATGGCCGCACTTCGCCTTCCGCCGCCGCGCCTACCGCACCCGCCCCCACTGGCACCACCACCTCGCCGACGGCGCCTACGACCAGGTGATCAAGCAGCTCCGCGCGGAGGGCCCGCTCACCGCCACGGAACTGGGCGGCGCGAAGAACAAGGGCGAGTGGTGGGACTGGTCCGAGTCGAAGATCGCCGTCGAGCGCGCGCTGATGTACGGCGAGGTGGTCTGCGTGGAGCGCCGCGGCTGGAAGCGGATCTACGACCTGGCGGAGCGCGCGATCCCGTCGGCCCTCCTGCACGACGACCTCGACGACACCGCGTGCGTCCGCCGCCTAGTCCGCCAGGCAGGCGAGGCCCTCGGCGTCGGCACGCGCGCGGACATCGCGGACTACCACCGCCTGAAGAGCGAACAGTTCGACGCGGTGATCGAGGACACCGGCCTCGTCCCGGTGACGGTGGAGGGCTGGGGCTCCAAACCGGCCTGGGCCGATCCCGCGGCCCTGGAATCAGCGCCCCGCGGCCGCCACCGCACGACGCTCCTGTCGCCCTTCGACTCCCTGATCTGGGAGCGCGCCCGCACCGAGCGGATCTTCGGCTTCACGCACCGGTTGGAGGCCTACGTCCCCAAGCCGAAGCGGATCCACGGCTACTTCGCGATGCCAGTCCTGTCCGGCGGCCGCCTCGTGGGCCGCGTGGACCCGGCGCGAGCGGGCAGCACCCTGGTCGCCAAGCAGGTCTCCCTGGACGGCCCGAAGGCCGTACCGGCGGTGGCAGCGGCACTCCACGAAGCGGCGAGCTGGGTCGGCTGCGACAGCGTAAGGGTGGAACACATGGAGTCGGCCCCCCTGAAGAAATCCCTGATCGAGGCCCTCTCCCAGCAGTCCTAGGGCCTGTCCTAGCGGATCTCCAGGATCTTCTCCCGCATCGCGTACACCACGGCCTCCATCCTGGAGTGCAGCTGCAGCTTCTCCAGGATGTTGCGCACGTGGTTCTTCACGGTGTTCTCGGAGATGAACAACTCCTTGGCGATGTCCCGGTTGTTCATGCCCGTGGCCACCAGCTTGAGCACCTCGAGCTCGCGGTCGGTCAGCCGGGGCGCCGGCACCAGCCGACGCTCGTCCGTGCGCTGGATCATCGACTTGAACTCGGTGAGCAGCTTCGACGCCATGGACGGGCTGATCTGCGACTGCCCGTCGGCCACGGCGCGAATGGCCGTCGCCACCTCGTCGGTCGAGATCTCCTTCAACAGGTATCCCGTCGCGCCCGCCTTGATCGCGTCGTAGAGATCGGCTTCCTCATCGCTGATCGTCAGCATGATGATCTTGGCGCTGGGCGCCACCTCCTTGATGGAGGTGCACGCCTCGATGCCGCCCCTCTTGGGCATCCGTACGTCCATGAGGACGATGTCCGGCAGCAGATCGGCCGCCTTGTCCACGGCCTCCGCCCCGTCACCCGCCTCACCGACGACCTGGATGTCCTCCTCGGCCTTGAGGACGATCTCCAGGCCGCGCCGGAACAGGGCATGGTCGTCCACCACAAGGACCCGGATGGGTTCCTCGCGCGAAGAACCCGCATCCGGCCCCCTGTCGGCACCGTCCTCGCCGGCACCGGCGTCCTCGCCCCGAACAGTTCCGAAGCTGTCCGCCATCGTTCCTCCCCCTGAAGGCCGCGGCCCGTCTTCCTGTGCCGCGCCAACCCGAGGCACCAGCACGCCGGTTGACCCGGCCCGGCCATGATTTCATGCCGCGGCCTCGGCGCGACGGCCGTGCGGTGCACAAGGGGGTCGCACAAGGGTGCCCCTGGGGGCGCGTACGCACCTCAGGGGCACCCGATGAATGGGTGTCAGTTGTGGTCAGCCGCCGATGGCGTCGCCCCCGTCGGCCCCCCTGACCTGGGAGACCATGGGGTCGGTGCTGAGGTGGATGACGCCGTAGTCGTAGGCGTGCCGACGGTAGACGACGCTGGGTTCCTTGGTCTCGGAGTCGACGAACAGATAGAAGTCGTGCCCGACCAGTTCCATCTCGTAGAGCGCCTGATCAAGCGTCATGGGTGCCGCCACGTGGGTCTTCTCACGGACGACGAGCGGGCCCTCGCCCTTGACCTCGAGCGAGCCCATCTTGGTGGTCGGTACGCCGTCGGGCTCGGCCTCCTCGGCCTTGGCGATCGTGCCGTCCCCGTTCAGCAGGGCGGCGTCCGGAACGTGCTCGGCGACCTCCGCGGCCGAGATCCGCTTGCCGCGCCGCGACGACCGCTTGTCGTGCTGCTTGCGCAGGCGCGCGTCGAGCTTGTCCGTGGCCAGGTCCAGCGCCGCGTACGGGTCGCTGGCCGCGGCCTCCGCCCTGATCACCGGGCCACGCGTGCGCAGAGTGATCTCCACACGCTCGCACCGGTCCGCCTGCCGGGGGTTCGGCTCCTTGGACACCTCAACGTCGAGGCTGATCACCTTGCCGTCGAGCTTCTGGATCTTCTCCAGCTTCAGCTTCTCGGCCACGTGCTTACGGAACCGCTCTGGTACCTCGGTCTTGCGGCCCTTGACGACGATGTCCACGCAGAACTCCGTTCCCGGATAGCCCCGCTCCTTGGGCGGAGCATCTCCCTTTTGCACCAGACTCCGGCCACTTCCGGAGTCTCGGACTCGGTGACTTCCACCTCCTCCTCCCCCGCGGACAAGATCTACACCCCACCTCGCCGGGTGATTGCGAAAATGCCTGTGCAATGTCCTGACAGGGCAATCCAATGGCGGAGGGCGGCGGCCACCTTTTCTGCCGAGTTCCTCACAACCGAACATATCTCGCCTGGACGGTTGTCGGCACCCTCTACTGACACGTACCTCCAACCGAGCGAATTAACCCTGTCTCTACCTGCAACGATGCAGATTCCCAACTAGTTCCGGTTTATTTCGAAGGAATCCGGTGACGCGGCCACGACGGCCGCCCGGAACATGATCCCGTCGATCTCGCCGACCTTTCCCCGGCCTGCCCCCGCGCGGCCCCGCTCCGACCCGCCTTCCCTTTCGATCTTCACGTAACCGGTCGCGACCGCTATTGCCCGCGCCGCCTCCGCCAAAGACGCGCCCGTCGTGATCAGGTCGTCGACCAGCACGATCCGGCCATTTCCGGTGAGCAACCCGCTGCCACCGCCCACCACCTCCAGGGCCCCCGTCACATTCACCAGCCGCTGCCGGGCGTCCAGGCCCGACTGGTCGGCCACCGCGCGCCGCTGCCGCAGCACGGCGAGCACCCGCGCCGCGACCCCCGCACGGCGCAGCTCGGCCGCCGCCGCATACGCGATCCGCCGCGTCGGGTCGTGCCCGCGCGCCCGCACAGCCCGCGGCGCGGACGGCACAGGGACAAGCGTCACGGGGCCCACAGCGCCGCCAGCAGCCCGCCCACCCGCGCCTCCCCACTCGTCCCCACCCTCCGCGAGTACGGACCGCACAGCCCCGGCCAGCGCCTCGCCAAGCGGCCGGGCGAGGCCGAGCGCACCACGCTCCTTGTGGGCGAGGAGCACGGCCCGCACCGCGTTCCGGTACGGGACGGCGCCGAACACGACCGGCATCCCCGGCGGGGCCGGCCACGGCCGCACCCGGCTCGGCACGGCGCCGCGCAACGCCGCCGAGCACCGCTCGCACAGCGTCGTACGAGATCTGCCGCATCCGGCGCACTCGGCCGGCAGCACCAGATCGGAGAGGTCCTGCCACCACCCCCGCATACCCACCACTGTGCCGACCCGCGGGCCGCGCGACCACCCCTGTGGACAACGCCCTGTGGACAACTCGACGGTTGTGACCAGCGGTTGAGCTCGCGCGGGTGACACCCGGGGCCGCCGGCCCGCCCCGCTGTGCGCCGCTACCCCGGATAGATCGGAGCCGTCCCGTCCTTGAGCACCGACTGCCACGCCGCCCCGGAGGGCAGGCGGACGATTCCGTCGTCGGAGTGCGCGAGCAGCGGCAGCTCGTCGTTGTCCGACGCCGCGATCTCGCTGACCCTGGTCAGGCCCGGCAGCGCCTGCCCGGTCGGCGTCGAACCGTCGCTCAGTACGTACTGCATCTGCTGCAGCCCACCGGGTTCCCGGCCGACGACGACGAGCCGGCTGTCGCCCGCCCACGACACGGCCGTGACGTCCTCCATCTGCGGTGCGGCCCGGCGCAGTTCGGTCACGGAGGCCTCCGTGTCGCCGTTCGCGTCGGGGTGTCGTTCGACGCGCCCGATCCACAGCGACGTGGTGTCCTCCTCCGCCACAAGAAGCCCGATGCGCGCCCCGTCGGCGGACGCCTTCACCGTCTCGATGGTGGCGTCGTCGCCGAGGCCCTCGACCCGCACCTTCTGCACCTTGTCCGCCTGGCCCTGCCCGAACATCAGCAGCCGCCGGTGTTTCGGATCGCGGTCGGCCACCCACAGGTCGCCGTTCCCGTCCCAACTGGGCGCCGTGAAGCCGTTCTTCTCCGCCTTGGCGTGGCTGCTCGCGACCGGGTCCCCCAGCGAGGCACCGGAGATCAGCGACGCCACGTACAGCGAGCGCCCGTCGTTCGAGACCCCCGCCGCCCGCTCCTGGTCGCGCGATACGGCCACGGAACGCAGCACTTGCTCGCCCTCGCCCAGCGGCCCCGGCACCCGCTCGGGGCTCTTGTCGGACCTGCTCTTGCCCGGCATCCGCACCAAGCGGCCCTTGGCGTCGAGGAAGTACTGGTCCGGGACGCGCCCGGTGGAGCGCGGCGCCGCGAGGGCGTCCGCCCCGTCCTCGGTCATCGCGCACATGAACCGGCCGTCGGAGCGCTTCAGTTCCACCTCGTTCACGCTCGACGACGACAGGTCCCGCAGCGAGAACAGCAGTTGAGCCGCCATCTCCTTGCACTTGGCCTGCCCGGCTCGGCTGCCCGCCTCGTTCAACGGCACCGTCAGCTTGTTGGCGTCGTCCGGCGCCAGCGAGTCGGTGCCCTTCTTCAGCGCGGCATGCGTCGGAAACGCCGTCCGCACCACCGGATTCAGCCAGCGCGTCGGCCCCTGCAACAGCTGCTTGACGGTCTCCGTCAACGGATCGGTCCACTGCCGTACGAAGACGGGGTCCGCGACCAGACGCCGCTGCCCGGCCTCACCGCCCGACGTCGAATCCACCGCGTAGTAGTACTTGTTGACGGAGCTGTAGATCCGCTGGAAGTCGGACTCGCCGAGAACGACCCCCTCCGGGAGGGCATCGATCCGCCACTGCTTGCCCTTGGATGTGTTCACCTGCGTCAGGTGCAGATCCCCTTGGTACGCCCCGCCTCCCGGCTGGTACGCCTGCTGCTGGTCGACCGTGGCGACCTGGTGCCCGGTCAATTCGTACGAGCGGCCGTCGTTCCCCGAATTCGGCCGGCCCGCCGGGCGCGTGCTGGGGCCCTCGTCGAGCACCACGGTCTGCCGCCCTGGCTCCCAGTTCTTCGCGGCCTTCGGCGTCAGGTACTTGCGCGCCATCGTGTACGAAGGGTCGTCACTGGTCAGCGCCTCCAGGAAGCCCTCGACGATGGAGGAGGGCCCGACGCTGTCCTTCGGCGGCAGGGCGAAGACGCGCACCTGCGAGTCCGGGCGCTGCGAGGCCTCGACCGATTCGAGGCCCCCGTTGTCCGGCATCGACGCACACCCGGCGAGCACGAGCGCCCCGCACCCGGCCAGCATTCCGGCCCGCATTCCGCGCCGCTGCCGCGGCGCCCGCTGTTCATCCACGACCGCCGTCGCTCCCCTCACCGCGCGATGTCGCCGCGGTCCGCTCCGTACGCGCCCGCGCGGGCGCCCCGGGTTCCACCGACGCCGCGTCGTCCGCCACGTCCGGCCCGCCGTGCTCGTCACGCCCACCGTGCCCCGACGGGGCACCGTGTTCGTCATGGCCCTCGGCCTGCCGCGGCTCGCCCGTCGCCCCGCCGCGCGCCACCACGCGCGCACCGCTGCCGGGCAGCGCCGTGGGGTCGGCGGCCACCGACGCCTGCGCGTGGCGCGGAGCAATCGGGGCGTTGGCCGGTGCGGGCGGCGCCTGAGCGGGCACGGTGGCGAGCTTCTTGCCGTCGGCGCCCGGCAGCCCGGCGTCACCGAGACCGCGGCCACGCCGCGAATCCTCCGGCTCCAGCGGTATCGGCGAACCACGTAGCGCCTCGTCCACCGTCCTCGGCAGCGTGAGCCGGAACTGTGAGCCGCCGCCCGGCTCGCCCCATGCCTGCAGCCACCCGCCGTGCAGCCGCGCATCCTCCAGGGCGATCGACAGGCCGAGTCCGGTTCCACCCGTCGTACGCGCGCGTGCCGGGTCGGCCCGCCAGAAGCGGCTGAACACGCGGGTCGCCTCGCCGGGCTTGAGGCCCACTCCGTAGTCGCGCACGGCGACGCCGACCGCGCCTCCCGCCGCCGCGAGCCGCACCACGACGTCCTGTCCTTCGCCGTGCTCCACGGCGTTCACGACCAGGTTGCGCAGCACGCGCTCCACACGCCGCGCGTCCGCCTCTGCGACCACTGGCTGCTCGTCGCCGACGATCCGAATGTGCGTGCCCTTGCGCTCCGCGAGCGGCTCGGCGCCGCCCACCACGCGCCGTACGACCTCCCGCAGATCTATCGGCTCGGCCTCCAGCGCGGCGGCCCCGGCATCGAACCGGCTGATCTCCAACAGGTCGGCCAGCAGCGACTCGAACCGGTCCAGCTGATCGGCCAGCAACTCGGCCGACCGCGCGGTCACCGGATCGAAGTCGACCCGCGCCTCATGGATGACATCGGCGGCCATCCGTACCGTCGTCAGCGGCGTACGCAGCTCATGGCTCACGTCCGAGACGAACCGCCGCTGCATCCGCGACAGGTCCTCGAGCTGCTGGATCTTCAGGTAGAGGTTCTGCGCCATCTTGTTGAAGGCCTCGCCCAGGCGCGCGATGTCGTCCTCGCCGGTGACCTTCATACGTTCCTGGAGGCGGCCCGCGGAGAGCCGCTCGGCGACCCCTGCCGCCATCCGCACCGGCGTGACGACCTGCCGCACGACGAGCCAGGCGATGGCCCCGAGCAGCACCACGACGAAAAGTCCGGCCGTCGCGAGGGTCCCCTTGACCAAGCCGAGCGACTTCTCCTCCTGCGTCAGCGGGAAGAGGTAGTACAGCTGATAGGCGTGCCCCTGCGGATCGTTGAGCCGCTTGCCGACGACGAGACCAGGCTGTGCATCCTTGCCGCCGTCGTAGACGATCTTCGTGTACTGCTGCGACGCGCCGGCGATCTTGTCGACCTGTCCCCGCAGGTCGTCGGGCACGCTACGGTTCGGATCCACCAGGCCCGAGCCGCGCGGCGCCCGCCCGTTGCCACTGTCGGCATCGCTCGAGCTGAGGGTCACGACGTCGAACGCGCCCTTGCCGCCACTCGCGAGCTGCGTGACGAGCTCGCTCATCCAGTTGTTGGGGTTCAACGTGGTGCGACTGTCACCGGAAGCGCCGTCCCGCACCCCGGCCGCCGCGGAATCCGCCTTGTCCTTGGCCGCGCGGAAACCGCCCTCGGCCTGGCTCTGCGAGGCCTTCACCTTGGCGTCGAGCAGCCCGTTGCGCACCGAGCCGATGACGACGATGCCGAGCAGCAGCACGACACCGAGCGACATCAGCAGCGTCGTGACGACGACCTTCAGCTGAATGTTCCGCCGCCACAGCCGCATCGCGGGCAGCAGCGGACGCCGCACCCAGCGCGCGAACAGGCGCAGCACAGGGCTGCCCTTCATCCCGCCCTGGAGCAGCAGACTCCCGTCGACGGCACGGCGCAGCCGTGAACCCCGAGCGGCGGTCGGCCCGGCCGCGGGTCCCACAGGCCGCTCCGGGCGGGACCCCGTGGTCCCGGGCGCCGAAGCGGCACTGTTTCGGGACACGTCAGCTCGGTCCTGCCTTGTAACCGACGCCGCGGACGGTCACCACGATCTCCGGCCGCTCCGGGTCCTTCTCGACCTTGGAACGCAGCCGCTGGACGTGCACATTGACCAGACGCGTGTCCGCCGCGTGCCGGTAGCCCCAGACCTGCTCGAGGAGCACCTCACGCGTGAACACCTGCCAGGGCTTGCGCGCGAGCGCGACCAGCAGATCGAACTCCAGCGGCGTCAGCGCGATCGGCTGTCCGTCCCGCTTCACCGAATGCCCGGCCACATCTATGACCAGGTCGCCGATGGCGAGCTGCTCCGGCGCAGGTTCCTCCGATCTCCGCAGCCGCGCCCTGATACGGGCGACCAGCTCCTTGGGTTTGAACGGCTTGACGATGTAGTCGTCGGCCCCCGACTCGAGGCCCACCACCACATCCACGGTGTCGCTCTTCGCCGTGAGCATCACGATCGGCACCCCGGACTCCGCCCTGATCAGGCGGCACACCTCGATACCGTCCCGGCCCGGCAGCATCAGATCGAGCAGCACCAGATCGGGCTTGGTCTCACGGAAAGCGGCCAGCGCCTTGTCGCCGTCAGCTACGAACGACGGCTCAAAACCTTCACCACGCAGCACAATGCCGAGCATCTCGGCCAGTGCGGTGTCGTCGTCGACGACAAGGACTCGTCCCTTCATGGACCACATCATCCCATTAGCTCATCGTTGCCTGGAGTGAACTGGCACACAGTTCACCCAAGCCATCACTTGTCACAGGCGACACAACGCCGCACTCCGTGACGATCGCCGTCACCAACTCCGGAGGCGTCACATCGAACGCGGGGTTGTACGCCTGCGTCCCCAGTGGTGCCACCGGAATCCCGCCACCTGCCTCCACTCCGGCCAGCGGCGCCCGCGGCGCCGTGACCTCCGTCACCTCATCCCCTGCCCGCTGCTCCACCTCGATGGAAGCCCCGTCCGCGGTCTCCGGGTCGATCGTCGTCACCGGCGCGACCACGATGAACGGCACATGGTGATATCGCGCCAGCACCGCGAGCGGATAGCTCCCCACCTTGTTGGCCACCGAACCGTCGGCCGCGATCCGGTCCGCGCCGATGAGCACGGCATCCACCTCACCCGCGGCGAACAGCGAACCCGCCGCGTTGTCCGTGAGCAATGTGTACGCCATCCCGTTGCGCGCGGCCTCATACGCGGTCAGACGAGCACCCTGCAACAACGGGCGCGTCTCGTCCACCCAGAGCCGGCGCAGCCGCCCCGCCCGATGCGCGGCGAGCGCGACCGCGAAGGCCGTGCCCTCACCGCCGGAGACCAGTGCCCCTGTGTTGCAGTGCGTCAGGATGCGGTGATTGCCACCGGTCACCAGCTCGTCCAGGAGCCGCAGGCCGCGCTCGGCCATCGCGGCGCTGGCCTCGGCGTCCTCCGCGTGCAGCGCCCGCGCCGAGGCGAGCGCCGCCGCCGCACCCCGCTCCCGCGCCCCGACACCGTCCCCGGCACCCGCCCCGCCACTGACCGCGGACCGGTACGCCTCCCGCGCCCTGCGCACCCCGTACGCCAGGTTGACCGCGGTGGGCCGCGCGTCCGCCAGTGCCTCCGCCGCCTCCTCGACGTCGAAGCCGCGGGCGGCCGCGAGCGCCACGCCGTACGCCCCGGCGATCCCCAGCAGCGGCGCACCGCGCACGGCCAGTGAACGGATCGCCTGCACCAGGGCCTGCGGGTCCGTGCACACCAGCTCGACCTCTTCCGCGGGCAGCCGCGTCTGGTCGAGCAGTACCAGAACGGGCCCCTCCGCCGGCTCCTCCCACCGGATCGCCGGGATGTCGACGGCCTCGGACCGTGTGCCGTCGAAGGGCCGTATGTCCCCGCCGGATTGCGCGTACTGATCAGCCATCCGCCCAGTCTGCCCCGGACCGACCCGACAATTGAAGGCGTGCAGCCCACACGGGGCCAGGTCATCCGGCACCCACCCCATGGCACGATGGCAGCCAACCTGCTGCCGCGACCGCGGACGGGCACTTTGAAGGAGCGACGATGAACGACACTCCGGGCTGGGCATCGCCCGGATCTGCCCCCTCCGACGGCCCGGACGGCAACCGCAAGGACGGCCCCGACCAGAACGGCGACGCGCCGGGCAGCGGTCCGCAGGACGCCGCCCCGCAGGACGCCGCAGGCCAGGACCCGAAGTGGTCCAAGGAGCAGCCGCCGCCCGCCCAGTGGTCCGCCCCCTCCGGCCCCTCCCAAACCCCTCCCTCGCCCCCGCCGGCTCCCGGCCAGGGTCAGGGCCAGGGCTGGGGCGGCCAGGGCTGGGGCGGCCAAGGCGGTGGCGGCAGCTACGGCCAGGGGCCGGGCGGCCCCGTAGGCGGCGGCTACCCCGGCTGGGGCGGCGGCTGGCAGAGCAAGCCCTCTGCGGCCAAGCCCGGAGTCGTCCCGCTGCGCCCGCTCGGCGTCGGCGAGATCCTCGACGGCGCGGTGTCGACGATGCGCACCTACTGGCGCACCGTCCTCGGCATCTCGCTGACGGTCGCCGTGGTCACCCAGCTCCTGGCGGTCCTCCTCCAGGGCTTCGCTCTCAACGACGCGGCGACCACCACGGCCCTCGACAACCCCGACGCCACCCCGCGCGAGATTCTCAGCGCCCTGGGCACGCTCCTGGTGGGCTCCGCGGTCGTCGCGGTCGTCACGCTGCTCGGCACGATCGTCGCGACGGCCCTGCTGACCACGGTCACCAGCCGCGCCGTGCTCGGCCGGCCCGTCACCATAGGAGAGGCCTGGCGTGACGCCCGGCCGCAGATCCTCAGGCTGCTCGGCCTGACGCTGCTGCTCCCGCTGATCGCCGCCGCAATCATGCTCGTGAGCATCGCGCCCGGCATCCTCGTCGGCGCACTCGGCTCGACCGGGGGCGGTGTCGCCCTCGGGGTCGTCGGTGGTCTCGCCGGCCTCGCCGTGACGATCTGGCTGATGGTCCGCCTGTCCCTGGCTTCTCCCGCACTGATGCTGGAGAAGCAGACCGTCCGCAAGGCCATGGGCCGGTCCACCAAGCTCGTCCGCGGCTCCTGGTGGCGGGTCTTCGGAATCACGATCCTGGCGTCCCTGATCGCCGGGGTCGTCTCGGAGATCATCCTCGTCCCGTTCACCGCCATCGCCGGGACGGTCAGCGGCGACGGCTTCGCCGGCCTCCTCGACAGCGGCGGGAACTTCGGCTGGGCCTTCCTCATCATCACCGGCATCGGCTCGATCGTCGGCTCCACCATCACCTTCCCGATCACGGCCGGCGTCAGCGTGCTCCTCTACATCGACCAGCGGATCCGCCGCGAGGCCCTCGACCTGGAACTCGCCCGCGCCGCAGGCCTGCACGACTACGGGTCCGCCCCCGGCGCCACTCCGGGGAGTTGATGGGGTGAGCGCACTTGGGGGAGTGCTCCACACGACGATCTCGTCGGTCCTCACCGGCGGCGACGAGCCGCCGGTGAGGATCCCGCGCGCTCCCGCGCGGGAAGCGGCGAAACACGAGCTGTCCAAGCCCGCGTACCACCAGGACGACCCGAACTGGTTCATGCGCGCACTGAACAAGTTCTGGGACTGGATCGACGAGCTGTTCTCCGCCGCGTCCGGCGTCGCCCCCGGCGGCACCGTCGGCCTGCTCGTGATCCTGCTGGCCGTCGTCGCCGTGGCGGCCGCCCTGTGGTGGCGCCTCGGCACGCCGCGCCGCTCCCCCACCTCCGCGCCCCCGCTCTTCGACGACCGCCCGCGCAGCGCCGCCGAACACCGCGCCACCGCCGCGGCACACGCCGCCCAGGGCCACTGGAACCAGGCCGTCCAGGAACGGATGCGCGCCCTCGTACGCTCCCTGGAAGAGCGCGCCCTCCTCGACCCCCGCCCCGGCCGCACCGCCGACGAGGCAGCCGCCGAAGCCGCCCGCCCGCTGCCCCAGCACGCGGACCGCCTCCGCGCGGCAGCCCGCGACTTCGACGACATCGCGTACGGCGGCCGCACCGCAACCCCGGAAACATACGAGCGCCTGTCCACCCTGGACACCGACGCGGAACACACCACCCCCACCCTCACCGCGGGAGCCCCCCGGTGACCAACCCAACCGACCCGCTCAATCCCCTGGGTCACTCGAGCTCGACCGACCCCCGAGCCACGGGCGAGCAACCCAAGCCCCTGGGCACGGGTGAGCACATCAAGCCCCTGCGGCGATTGAGCAGCGGGGACCGGGGCAGAGCCCCGAGGCCTGAGGACGTCCCACCACTGCCCCCGGCCCCCGGCACCACCTCCATCACCCCCACCACCCGCCAAATCTGGACCCGCACCCGCGGCATCACCCTGGCCCTGGTCCTCCTCCTGGCCGCGGCCACACTCCTCGCGGTGGCCCGCTCCGGCGAACAACATGGCACCCTCGACCCCCGCTCCGCCGACCACCGCGGCAGCCGCGCCGTCGCCGAACTCCTCGCCGACCGGGGCGTCCACACACGCGTGGTCACCACAACCGCCGAGGCCCGCGCGGCGACAGGACCCGACACAACGCTCCTGGTCGCCACGCCCGACCGGCTCACGGCCCACCAACAGTCCCGGCTCCAGGCCGCCACCGCCGACTCCGACGGCCGCACACTCCTCGTCGCCCCCGGCGCCGCCGCGGTCGAGACGCTGGCCCCCGGCGTCGCCGCCGATCCCGAGCCCGCCGCCGACAAGGCCCTCGGCCCCGGCTGCGCACTGCCCGAGGCCCGCCGCGCCGGCCCCGCGGACACCGGCGGCCACCGCTACAGCACGACGCTCACCGACGCCGACGCCTGCTACCCGAGCCACGGCTCCCCCACGCTCCTGCGCCTGCCGTCCCCCACCGGCGAAGGTGACACGATCGTCCTCGGCGCCCCCGACATCCTCCTCAACGACCACCTCGACGAACAGGGCAACGCCTCGCTCGCCCTTCAACTCCTCGGTTCGCGCCCTCATGTGGTCTGGTACCTCCCCTCCCTCTCCGACGATTCGGCGGCGGACGGCGCACAGAACGACCGCAGCTTCGTCGACCTGATCCCCAACGGCTGGCTCTGGGGCACACTTCAGCTCTTCATCGCGGCAGCACTGGCCGCGCTGTGGCGCGCACGCCGACTTGGCCCCCTGGTCCAGGAGCGCCTGCCCGTCGCGATCCGCGCCTCCGAAACCGTCGAAGGCCGTGCCCGCCTCTACCGCAAGGCGAACGCCCGCGATCGCGCCGCCACAGCTCTGCGTATCTCCACTCGCACGCGCCTGGCCCCCCTCATCGGCGTCCCCGTCTCCCAGGCCCACTCGCCCGAGATCTTCCTCCCGGCCCTGGCACGCCAACTCCCCACGCCCGCCCAGGACCCGCACACCCTCCTCTTCGGCCCGCCACCCGCGACCGACGCAGCACTCATCGCACTCGCCGACCACCTCGACGCCCTCGAAAGTGAGGTACGGAACCCATGATGGACCCGACCACTGACAACGCCGGGCCCACGACCGATCCCCGCAGCTCAAGGGCCTCTTTGGAAGCCCTGCGCACGGAGATCGCCAAGGCCGTGGTCGGCCAGGACTCCACCGTCACGGGCCTGGTCGTGGCCCTGCTCTGCCGGGGCCACGTCCTCCTCGAGGGAGTGCCCGGCGTGGCCAAGACCCTCCTCGTACGCGCCCTCGCCGCATCCCTCGAACTCGACACGAAGCGCGTGCAGTTCACCCCCGACCTGATGCCCAGCGACGTAACGGGCTCGCTGGTCTACGACACCAACACCGCCCGCTTCTCCTTCCAGCCGGGCCCGGTCTTCACCAACCTCGTCCTCGCGGACGAAATCAACCGCACGCCGCCCAAGACCCAGTCCTCCCTCCTCGAAGCGATGGAGGAGCGCCAGGTGACGGTGGACGGCACGCCGCGGCCGCTCCCTGACCCGTTCATGGTGGTCGCGACCCAGAACCCGGTCGAGTACGAGGGCACCTACCCCCTCCCCGAGGCCCAACTGGACCGCTTCCTCCTCAAGTTGAACGTCCCGCTGCCCACCCGCCAGGACGAGATCGACGTCCTGACCCGCCACGCCTCCGGCTTCAATCCCCGCGACCTGAAGGCGGCAGGCATCCGCCCGGTGGCCACGGCAGCCGACCTCGAAACGGCCCGCGCGGCGGTCGCCAAAACCACGATTTCCCCCGAAATCACCGCCTACGTAGTCGACATCTGCCGAGCGACCCGCGAATCCCCGTCACTCACCCTCGGCGTCTCCCCACGAGGCGCCACGGCCCTCCTCGCCACAGCCCGCGCCTGGGCCTGGCTGACCGGCCGCGACTACGTCACCCCCGACGACGTCAAGGCCCTCGCCCTCCCCACCCTCCGCCACCGCATCCAACTGCGCCCGGAGGCCGAAATGGAGGGCGTCACCCCGGATTCCGTCATCACTGCGATCCTGACCCACGTCCCCGTCCCCCGCTGACCCGACGCCCAACGGAGGACGACACGACAATGGCACTGACCGGCCGCACGGCCCTTCTCGCAGCCCTGGGCTCCCTCCCCATCGGCATCTGGGACCCCAGCTGGACCGGCATCCTGGCCGTCAACACCCCGTTGGCCCTGGCCTGCGCCTGCGACTTCGCCCTGGCCGCCCCCGTACGCCGCCTGCGCCTCACACGCTCCGGCGACACCTCCGTACGCCTCGGAGACCCGGCCGACGTCACCCTCACCATCACCAACCCCGCGCGCCGCCCCCTGCGCGCGGCACTCCGCGACGCCTGGCCCCCGAGCAGCTGGCAGGCCGGCATGGAGTACGAGTCGTCCCGCCACCGCGTGAACATCCCCGCGGGCGAAAGGCGCCGCGTCACGACGCACCTCCAGCCCACCCGCAGAGGCGACCGCACGGCCGACCGCGTCACCATCCGCTCCTACGGCCCCCTCGGCCTGTTCACCCGCCAGGGCACACACAGGGTCCCCTGGACGGTCCGCGTCCTGCCGCCCTTCCACAGCCGCAAGCACCTCCCCTCCAAGCTGGCCCGCCTACGCGAACTCGACGGCCGCACCAGCGTGTTGACCAGGGGCGAGGGCACAGAATTCGACAGCCTTCGCGAATACGTCCCCGGAGACGACACCCGCTCCATCGACTGGCGCGCAACAGCCCGCCACTCCTCGGTGGCCGTCCGCACCTGGCGCCCGGAACGCGACCGCCGCATCCTCCTGGTCCTCGACACCGGCCGCACCTCCGCGGGCCGCGTCGGCGACGCCCCGCGCCTCGACGCTTCTATGGACGCCGCACTCCTCCTGGGCGCCCTGGCCTCCCGAGCCGGCGACCGCGTGGACCTCCTGGCCTACGACCGCCGTACCCGCGCCCTGGTCCAGGGCCGAACCGCAGGGGACGTCCTCCCTGCCCTGGTCAACGCCATGGCTCCACTGGAACCAGAACTGATCGAAACGGACGCCCGAGGTCTCACGGCAACAGCACTGCACACAGCACACCGCCGATCCCTCATCGTCCTTCTTACGTCCCTGGACGCGGCCCCCATCGAAGAGGGCCTCCTCCCCGTGCTCTCGCGCCTCACGAAGCGTCACACGGTCGTCGTGGCCTCGGTGGCCGACCCGAAAATCGAAACGATGGCGTCGGCCCGGGGCACAACAGAAGCCATCTACGATGCCGCGTCAGCAGCCCAGGCAAAGGCCGAACGCCTCCGCACAGCCGAACAACTCACCCGCCACGGCGTCACCGTCGTGGACGCCACCCCATCCGAATTGGCCCCAGCCCTCGCGGACGCCTACCTGGCTCTGAAATCCGCCGGCCGCCTTTGACCGGATGGTCGGGCCATGGGCGGGCCCCTAAACGCAGGAAAGCCCGGACCGTATCCCGGTCCGGGCTTTCCTTTTAAAATTAGTTCGGCGGCGTCCTACTCTCCCACAGGGTCCCCCCTGCAGTACCATCGGCGCTGTGAGGCTTAGCTTCCGGGTTCGGAATGTAACC
>NZ_JBEOVM010000084.1:0-28519 GCF_040295505.1 Streptomyces sp. NPDC002790
CACCACCCCACGGGGCTCCGCCCCGGACCCCGCGGCTCAATCGCCGCAGGGGCTTAAAAGGCCTGCTCAAGCGCCGCGCGGGCTTGAAGGGCCTGCTCAAGCGCCGCGGGGGCTTGAAGGGCCTGCTCAATCGCCGCAGGGGCTTAAGAGTGCTCAGGGGGCGGAGATGCCCACCCCTCTCCTCGTCCTCGACATCGTCGGTCTCACCCCCCGTCTGCTCGATCACATGCCCAACCTTCAACGCCTCGGCCGGGACGGCTCCCGCGCCCCGCTCGGGACCGTGTTGCCCGCCGTCACCTGCGCCGCCCAGTCCACCTTTCTGACCGGCGCGATGCCCGCCGAGCACGGGATCGTCGGCAACGGGTGGTACTTCCGTGAGCTCGGTGACGTGCTGCTGTGGCGGCAGCACAACGGGCTCGTCGCCGGGGACAAACTGTGGGACGCCGCCCGTCGGGCTCACCCCGGTTACACGGTCGCCAATATCTGCTGGTGGTACGCCATGGGCGCCGACACCGACATCACCGTCACTCCCCGTCCCGTCTACTACGCCGACGGCCGCAAGGAACCCGACTGCTACACCCGGCCCCCGGCCCTGCACGACGAACTCACCGACAAGCTCGGCACGTTCCCCCTGTTCCACTTCTGGGGTCCGGGCGCCGACCTCGTCTCGAGCCAGTGGATCGTCGACGCCACCCGGCACGTCCTGGACACCCGTCACCCCGACCTGATCCTGAGCTACCTCCCGCATCTCGATTACGACTTGCAGCGCTACGGCCCAGACGACCCGCGTTCCCACCGGGCGGCCGCCGATCTCGACGCCGCCCTCGCCCCGCTCCTGGACGACGCCCGCGCCGAAGGCCGCACCGTCGTCGCCCTGTCCGAGTACGGCATCACCCGCGCCGACCGCCCCGTCCACATCAACCGGGCGCTGCGCCGCGCCGGACTGCTCGAGGTGCACACGCAGGACGGCATGGAGTACCTCGACCCGATGGCTTCCCGCGCCTTCGCCGTCGCGGATCACCAGATCGCGCACATCTACGTACGCCGGCCCGAGGACCTCGACGCCACCCGGGAAGCGCTCGCCGACGTGCCCGGCATCGAGCAACTCCTCGACGACGAGGGCAAGAAGGCGCACCAGCTCGACCACCCGCGCTCCGGCGAACTCGTCGCGATCGCCGAGGCCGATGCCTGGTTCACGTACTACTACTGGCTCGACGACGCCCGCGCGCCCGACTTCGCGCAGCTCGTCGAGATCCACCGCAAACCCGGCTACGACCCGGTCGAACTCTTCATGGACCCCCTCGACCCCTATGTGAAGGTCAAGGCGGCCACCGCCCTCGCCCGCAAGAAGCTCGGCATGCGCTACCGCATGGCCGTCGTCCCGCTGGACGCCTCGCCTATTCGCGGCAGCCACGGACGGCTCCCGACGAGCGATGAAGAAGGTCCGCTCATCCTGTGCTCCACCCCCCACGCGTTCTCCGGCCGCGTCGCGGCCACCGAAGTGAAAGCCCTGCTCCTCGCTCTGGCCGGAGGAGCAGAAGCAGTTACAGAGAGTGAAGCACACGCCACTGACAACGCCCGGACCGAGAGAAGGCACCCGTGACCGAACTCCACCGCACCACCGCCGCAGATGCGGCAGCAGGCCCCGACGAAGCCCTCAGATCGCGCCTCGGCATCAACCGCCGCCGCTTCCTCAGCACCTGCACCGCGGTCGCAGGCGCCGCCATCGCCGCGCCCGTCCTCGGCGCGGCCCCCGCCCTCGCCCAGCCGGCGACCGGCACCGCCACCAGCTCCGGCGGCGGCCTCGGCACCAGGCTCGTACCCGCGGACAAGCGCGGCATCATCCTCTACACCGTGCGCGACGCCACCGGCCGCGATCCGCTGACCAGCACCCTGCCCTCCGGATTCCGCGAGGTGTTCAAGGAGCTGGCCCGCTACGGCTACAAGCAGGTCGAGTTCGCCGGGTACGGCCAGCACGCCAACGCGCCCGGAGGGGCGAACCTGGAGTCCGTCGCGGGCGCGAAGCTGCTGCGCTCCTGGCTCGACGAGTACGGCCTGCGCGCCCAGGGCAACCACGGTTTCATCCCGTCGTCCTGGCCGCTCACCCAGGCCGACACCGACCAGTTCAAGAAGCATCTGGAGATCGCGAACATCCTCGGCATGGACCACATGGGCACCGGCGGCGACCCCACCGGCAGTTCGTACAAGGCGGACTGGGACGTCGCCGCCGACAAGTGGAACGCGCTGGGGCGGATCGCGGACCGCGCGGGCCTCAAGCTCTACACGCACAACCACGACGCGGCGTACGGATTCCTCATCGACGGAGGGCCGCTCGACGACCAGGGTCGCCCGACCCGCAGCTCCGGCATCCGCAAGCTCGAGTACTTCCTGCGGATCAGCGACCCGAAGTCGGTGTGGCTGGAGATGGACATCTTCTGGGCGCACGTGGCCCAGTACAAGTTCCACACCTACACCGCGCACGACGGCTCCACGCGCGAGAAGGTCTTCGACCCGGCCGCCCTCGTCGTCGCCCACAACGCGCGCTACCCGCTCTTCCACGCGAAGGACGGCACCCGCAACGACACCAGCGGAGAGGGCTACGACATGGTGCCCTTCGGCGAAGGTGTCATCGACTACCGGACGTTCTTCAAGCGGGTCGGCGCCCGCAACTACCGCAACCCCATGGTCGAGCAGGACAACGCGCCCAGCTCCACCGTCCCCGCCCAGTCCCTGACCCACGCCCGTATCGGCTACGACAACCTGGCCGCACTCAGGAAATAGCGCACACCACATGAGTGGGGCCCGGCCGACATGGCCGGGCCCCACTCAACTGTTACGGACGCGCTTTACGTGATCATGTCAATGACACCGCCTTCTTGTTCCGACCGGGCTGCCGCAACAGCAGCGCCACGAGCGCCGACAGCATGGAGATCCCGCCGGCCAGGGCGTACGCCCCGTTGTAACCCCAGGCGCCGACCACCATCGAGCCGAGTCCGCCGCCAAACAGACCACTGACGAGCTTCCCGCTGTACACCAGGCCGTAGTTGGTGGCGTTGAAGTTCTCCCCGAAGTAGTCCGGGGTCAGCGCCGCGAACATCGGGTAGAACGCGCCGCCACCGAAGCCGGACAGGAACGCGAAGACCAGGAACAGCCATTCGCTGTGCATGTCGCCCGCCCAGATGATGCCGAACTGGGCGAGTCCGAGAACGACGATCACGAGGATCAGGCTCGCCTTGCGGCCCCAGATGTCCGACATCCAGCCGACCACGGCACGGCCGACCCCGTTGATGACCGCCATGACACCCATCGACGACGCGGCCACGAGCGGACCGAAGCCGACCTCCTTGGCGAAGTCGACCTGGAAGGAGATGCCGAAGATCGACACACCTGCCGTCAGGACCAGGCTCAGCCACATCAGCGGCAGTTGACCCGTCTTGATGGCCTCCATGGGCGTGAACTGCTTGACCGCGGGCGGGTTCTTGGCCAGGGCCGCCTGGGTCTTGCTGTTGCCCGACTTCGCCAGCGGGTCGACTTCGGAGGGCCACCAGTTCTTCGGCGGGTCCCGGAAGAAGAACGCGCACACCAGCACGACGACCAGTACGTACGCACCGATCATGTCGAGCACACGGTGGTAGTTCGACGTGTCGAAGGCGTAGTTGAAGATGAAGATGAACGGAAGCGACCCATAGGCGAAGCCTCCGTTGACGAAACCTGTCCTGCCGCCTTTGCGTTCGGGGTACCACTTGCCGACCATGTTGATGCAGGTCGCGTACACGAACCCGGAGCCGAGCCCGCCGATGACGCCGAATCCGAGGATGGCCAGCCACACGTTGTGGAGGTGTGACAGGGCCAGGAACCCGATGAGACACATGAAGGAGCCGACATACATGGCCCGGCGGGCCGGCATGATGCCCTTCTCCCGCAGCCAGCCGGCCGGGAACGCCACACCCGCCTGGAAGAACACCCAAATGCTCAGGATCCAGAAGGTGTTGGACTGCGTCCAGCCGTGTGCCGACGACAGTGTGTCCTCGGCGGACCCGTAGGCGTACTCGGAGACACTGATGGCCATCATCGCGACCCATGGCAGATACACCATGAACTTGCGGGAGTGGCCGAGGATGTCGCGGTCGGTCTCGCCCACCCGGTAGATCCGGCCGTGCTCATCGGTGATTTCTCGGTACCGGCTCCCCGTAGCCGGTGCCGTATTACTAGCGGAGACAGGTTCCGCTGTCATATCAAGCCATCTCCTCACCTAGGGGTTGTGGGTTGGGGCGGATCCCACGGTTCTTGGGCCTACCGGGCGGGGACAGGAAGATGGCCACGAAGCCGGCGAAGAACGAAATGCAGCCGGCCAGGATGAACGCACCGGAGTGCCCCCAGGCGCCGACGACGACGGACCCCATGCCCGCGCCGAGCCCTGAGACGAGCTTGGAGCTGTAGACCATGCCGTAGTTGGTGGCGTTGTTGTTCTCCCCGAAGTAGTCCGCGGTCAGGGCCGCGAACATCGGGAAGATCGCGCCGCCACCGAAGCCGGAGATCGCGGAGAAGATCAGGAACATCGCGAGGAGCTGCTCCGACGCCGACCAGATGATGCCGAACTGGGCCAGGCCCAGGATCACGCAGACCGCCAGCAGGCACTGCTTGCGCCCGTACCGGTCGGAGAGCCAGCCGATGACACCGCGACCGGTGCCGTTGACGACCGCCTTGAGTGACATCGCGGTCGCC
Organism: Streptomyces sp. NPDC002790; assembly: GCF_040295505.1. Taxonomy (NCBI): domain Bacteria; kingdom Bacillati; phylum Actinomycetota; class Actinomycetes; order Kitasatosporales; family Streptomycetaceae; genus Streptomyces; species Streptomyces sp. NPDC002790. The sequence continues at coordinate 4,726 of NZ_JBEOVM010000084.1, forward strand.
ACGATGCCGCCCGCGAAGCCCGCTTCCTTGCCGATGTCGACCTGGAAGGCGATGCCGAAGATGTTCACGCCCGACGTACAGGCGAGACAGAACCACATCAGCCCCACGCGGCCGGTCTTCCACGCCTCCGACGGGCTGTACTGCTTGACGGCCGGCGGGTTCTTCTCCAGGGACCTGCGGGCTCGCGGGTCCGCAGGCGGGTTGAGCGGGTCGACGTTCGCCGGCCACCAGTTCTTCGGCGGATCCTTGAAGAAGTAGCCGGCCACGGCGACCACCCCGGCGAGCAGCACACCCACCGAGACCAGCACCCAACGGAAGTTGGTCAGGTCCATGAACCCGGTGAAGAGGAAGACGAACGGCACCGAACCGTAGGCGAAACCGCCGTTGACGAAGCCGGTCTTGCCACCCCTGCGCTCCGGATACCACTTGCCGACCATGTTGACGCAGGTCGCGTACACCATGCCCGCGCCCATACCGCTGAACATGCCGAAGCCGATGTACGCGACGATGACGTGCGGCGCGTAGGCCAGCGACAGATAGCCGAGCAGTGTGCCGGCCGCACCGAGCATCATCGCCCAGCGGGCCGCCAGTTTGCCGCTCTCCCGCAGCCTGCCCGCGGGCATGGCCACGGCGGCCTGGAAGAAGATCCAGACGGTCATCATCCAGAAGATGTGTCCGCTGTTCCAATGGTGCGCGGTGTGCAGTGTGTCCTCGGCGGACGCGAACGCGTACTCCGCTGACGAGATGCCCATCATGCCCACCCAGGGCAGGATGACCATCCACTTGCGCCCGCGACCCATGATGTCGATGTCGGTCTCGCCAACCCGGTACATCCGGCCGTTGGCGTCCGTCACCTCCCTGTAGGGGACGGAATTCGGCAGATCGGTTGTTGTCATGTCGATCGTTTCCCTTGCGTCGAAAGAACTGGGCAGCGCCCCCTGTCCACATGTCTTTCGTGTGCGCACGGGTCCTGGGTCCGGTCGGCGCACACCGCCGACCGGACCCGCCGCTCGCCTACGTCATCGAGCGCCCCCCAACTTCCCTGCCGCGCGGGCCCACTTGTACTTCGCGCCGAGCACCGCGACGGGCTTCTCGGTCGTGTACGGGTACGCGACGACACCCCGGTCGAAGAGGTACTGGCACGCCTCCTCGACCTCGACGTCGCCGGCCAGCGAGGCCACCACGGGCTTCTCGATGCCGCGCTCCCGGAACTCCTGGACGACGCGCGCCGTCACCTCCGCGAACACCATGGGCGGGGTGACGATGGTGTGCCAGTAGCCGAGCACCAGCGAATGGATCCGCGGGTCCTCGAGCCCGAGCCGGATCGTCGCCTCGTACGTCGACGGGGGCTCGCCGCCCGTGATGTCCACGGGGTTGCCGGCGGCGCCGAAGGGCGGAATGAACGCGCGGAATGCCGCGTCCAAGTCGTCTGGGATCTCCATGAGTTGGAGCCCGTTGTCCATCACCGCGTCCGAGAGCAGCACACCCGAACCGCCCGCCCCCGTGATGATCACGACGTTGTCGCCCTTGGGGGTCGGAAGCACCGGCAGCGCCCGCGCGTACTCCAGCATGTCGTTCAGGCCCGGTGCCCGGATGACACCGGCCTGCTTGAGGATGTCCTCGTACACGGCGTCGTCGCCCGCGAGCGCGCCCGTGTGCGAACCGGCCGCCTTGGCGCCCGCCGCGGTACGTCCCGCCTTCAGGACGACGACCGGCTTCTTCGGCACGGTCTCGCGCGCGGCCGCCACGAAGGCCCGCCCGTCCTTGAGGTCCTCCAAGTGCATCGCGATGCAGTCGGTGTTGGGGTCCTCGCCGAACCAGGTCAGCAGGTCGTCCTCGTCGAGGTCCGACTTGTTGCCGAGCCCGACGATCGCCGAGACACCCGTCTTCGTGGTGCGCGCGAAGCCCAGGATGGCCATGCCGATGCCGCCGGACTGACTAGTAAGGGCGACGCCGCCCTTCACGTCGTACGGCGTGCAGAACGTGGCGCACAGGTCCTGCCACGTCGAGTAGTAGCCGTAGATGTTCGGGCCGAGGAGGCGGGTGCCGTAGCGCTCGGCGATGGCCACGATCTCGTCCTGGAGCTCCTGCTCGCCGGTCTCGGCGAACCCGGAGGGGATGAGCACCGCGTTGGGAATGCCCTTGCGACCCACCTCCTCGAGTGCCGAGGCCACGAACTTGGCGGGGATCGCGAAGATCGCCACGTCGACGTCGCCGGGGACGTCCGTGACGCTCTTGTACGCCTTGCGGCCCAGGATGTCGTCGGACTTCGGGTTCACCGGGTGGATCTCGCCGGAGAAGCCGCCGTCGATGAGGTTGCGCATCACCGAGTTGCCGATCTTGCCCTGCTCGTTCGAGGCACCGATCACGGTGACGGAGCGCGGCTCCATCAGCCGTCGCATCGTGCCCAGGATCTCCTCCCGGGTGTACGTGCGCCGCTTCTTCGGCTCGCCTTCGGCGAGGATGACGCGGATGTCGGCGGCGAGCGCGCCCTTCGGGGTCGCGATCACCGGGTTGAGGTCGACCTCGGCTATCTCCGGGAAATCCGAGACCAGTTGGGACACTCGGCGGATCTGCTCGGCCAGTGCCTCCCGGTCGACACCCTTGGCGCCGCGCACTCCGCGCAGCACCTCCGCGGCCTTGATCGAGTCGAGCATGTCGAGGGACTCGTCCGCCGTCACCGGCGCGAGCCGGAAGGTGACGTCCTTGAGCACCTCGACCAGGACGCCGCCGAGCCCGAAGGCGACGACCTTGCCGAAGGTCGGGTCGGTGACGGACCCGACGATGACCTCCTGGGTGTCGGGCCCGGTGGGCAGCAGTTCCTGCACCTGGATGCCGGTGATGTGGGCATCGGCCGCGTAGGCGTGCGCGTTGTCGACGATCCGCTGGTACGCCTCCCGTACGGCGGCCTCGCCCTCCACTCCGACGATGACGCCGCCGGCGTCGGTCTTGTGCAGGATGTCGGGCGAGACGATCTTGAGCACCACGGGTCCGCCGAAGCGGGCCGCGGCCGCCACCGCCTGGTCGGCATCGGTCGCGAGCTCCTCGCCGGGGACGGCGATCCCGTACGCGTCGGCGATCACCTTTCCCTCGGGCGCGGTGAGCGCTGTACGTCCCTCGGCCCGTACGGCATCGAGCAGCGCCCGTACCTTGAGCTCACGTTCCTCGGCCATCAATCAGATCACTCCGTTCGACTTAAGCAGGTGCAACTCTTCGTCCCCGAGGCCGAGTTCACCGATGAAGACCTCCGCGTTGTGCTCGCCGAGCAGCGGGGAGGAGGTGACGTCGACGGGGGAGTCGGAGAGCTTGAGAGGGGAACCGACGGTCTTGAAGGAGCCGCGTCCCGAGTGCGGCACTTCGACGACCATCTCGTTGGCGACCAGCGACTCGTCCTCGATGATCTCTTTGGTGGAGAGGATCGGGCCGCAGGGGATGTTGTGGGCGTTGAGCTTGTCCAACACCTCCCACTTGGGGAGCGTCGAGGACCACTCCTCGATGAGCTGGAACATCTTGTTCAGCTTCGGAAGGCGTGCCTCGGGTGTCGCCCAGTCGGCGTCCTCGGTCAGTTCGGGCCGCCCGATCAGCTCGGTGAGTGGCTTCCAGCCGACGGGCTGGACGATGACGTAGACGTAGTCGTTGGGCCCGCCGGGTGCGCACTTGACGGCCCAGCCGGGCTGTCCGCCGCCGGAGGCGTTGCCGGAACGGGGCACCTCGTCGCCGAAGTCCTCGTTCGGGTACTCGGCCAACGGGCCGTGTGCCAGGCGCTGTTGGTCGCGTAGCTTGACGCGGCACAGGTTGAGGACCGCGTGCTGCATGGCGACGTTCACGCGCTGTCCGCGCCCCGTGTTCTCGCGCTGGAACAGGGCGGCGAGGATGCCGGCGACGGTGTGGATGCCGGTGCCGGAGTCGCCGATCTGTGCGCCGGTCGCGAGGGGCGGCCCGTCCTCGAAGCCGGTGGTCGACATGGAGCCGCCCATGGCCTGGGCCACCACTTCGTAGGCCTTGAAGTTGGTGTACGGGCCGTCGCCGAAGCCCTTGATGGAGGCGTAGATGATGCGGGGGTTGATCTCCTGGATGCGGTCCCAGGTGAAACCCATCCGGTCCACGGCGCCGGGTCCGAAGTTCTCCACCAACACGTCCGACCTGCGGATGAGTTCGGTGAGCAGCTCCTTGCCGCGCTCTGTCTTGGTGTTCAGGGTGATGCTCCGCTTGTTGCAGTTGAGCATCGTGAAGTAGAGGGAGTCGACGTCCGGGATGTCACGCAGCTGTTTGCGCGTGATGTCACCGGTCGGCGCCTCCAGTTTGACGACGTCCGCACCCAGCCACGCCAGCATCTGCGTGGCGGATGGGCCTGACTGGACATGGGTCATGTCCAGGACGCGCACACCCTCGAGTGCCTTGGTCACGAACGACTCACCTCGCTACTGGTCCACGGTCGGTCCACCGTCGGCTCGTACATTGCATACAGTCGCCGAATACTGTATGAAAACTGGTATCCCGCATTGAGTGGGTGGTGTCCAGGGGGCGTGCAGCACTTTTCCTTTCCGTAGCCGAATCAGTGGCTGAAGCAGGAACTGAGACAGGAGCCGCAAAATGGACCTGTACGAACACCAGGCGAGGGACCTGTTCGCGGAGCACGGCATCCCCGTCCCGCGGGCCGAGGTCACCGAATCCGCCAAGGAGGCACGCGAGTTCGCGCGCAGGCTCGGCGGTCGCGTCGTCGTCAAGGCGCAGGTCAAGACGGGCGGACGCGGAAAGGCGGGCGGCGTCAAGCTCGCCGCCGACCCGGCCGCCGCCGAACTGGCGGCGCGCCAGATCCTCGGCATGGACATCAAGGGCCACACCGTACGAAGGGTGATGCTGGCCCAACCCGTCGACATCGAAGCCGAGTTCTACGTCTCCTACGTCCTCGACCGCGCGGCCGGCACCTTCCTCGCCATCGCCTCCGCCGAGGGCGGCATGGACATCGAGGAGGTCGCCGCCACCCGGCCCGAGGCCGTGGCCCGGATCCCCATCGACCCGGCCGTGGGTGTCACCTCCGCCGTCGGGGCCCGCATCGCCGAGGCGGCGGGACTGCCGCCGCAGACCGTCGACGTCCTCGTCCGCCTGTGGGACGTCCTGACCCGCGAGGACGCGCTGCTCGTCGAGGTGAACCCACTCGTGTGCACCGCGCAGGGGCAGATCCTCGCACTCGACGGCAAGGTCACCCTCGACGACAACGCCCGCTTCCGCAAAGCCCGTTGGGGCATCGACGAGCAGGCGGACCACGAGGAGCCCCTGGAGGCGCGGGCCGCCGCCAAGGGACTCAACTACGTCAAGCTCGACGGCGAGGTCGGCATCATCGGCAACGGCGCCGGGCTCGTCATGTCCACCCTCGACGTGGTCGCGGGCTGCGGCGCGAAGCCCGCCAACTTCCTCGACATCGGCGGCGGCGCCTCCGCGCAGATCATGGCGGACGGGCTCGACGTCATCCTCTCCGACCCGGCCGTGAAGTCCGTCTTCGTCAACGTCTTCGGTGGCATCACCGCCTGCGACGCGGTCGCCGACGGCATCGTCCAGGCCCTGGAGCACGTCCAGTTGACCAAGCCGCTCGTCGTCCGCCTCGACGGCAACAACGCCGCGCGCGGCCGGACCATCCTCGAGGAGCGCGCGCACCCGCTGGTCGAGCAGGCCACCACCATGGACGGCGCCGCCCGCCAGGCGGCGGACCTCTCCCTCGCCACCAACACCCGCTGAGGAGAACGGACATGGCCATCTACCTGACCCAGGAGAGCAAGGTCCTCGTCCAGGGCATGACCGGAGCCGAGGGCATGAAGCACACCCGCCGCATGCTCCAGGCGGGCACGAACGTCGTCGGCGGCGTCAACCCCCGCAAGGCCGGGAGCAGCGTCGACCTCGAAGGACGCGAGATCCCCGTCTTCGGCGGCGTCGCCGAGGGCATGGCCGCCACCGGAGCCGACGTCACCGTCGTCTTCGTCCCGCCGGCCTTCGCCAAGGGTGCCGTGATCGAGGCGGCCGACGCGGGCATCCCGCTCGCCGTCGTCATCACGGAGGGCATCCCGGTGCACGACGCCGTGACCTTCCAGGCGTACGCGAAGCAGCAGGGCACCCGCGTCATCGGCCCCAACTGCCCGGGGCTCATCTCGCCCGGCGCCTCGAACGCGGGCATCATCCCGGCCGACATCACCAAGCCGGGCAGCATCGGACTCGTCTCCAAGTCCGGCACCCTCACCTACCAACTCATGTACGAGCTGCGCGACATCGGCTTCTCGACGTGCGTGGGCATCGGCGGCGACCCCGTCATCGGCACCACGCACATCGACTGCCTCGAAGCGTTCGAGGCCGACCCCGAGACCGAACTCATCGTCCTCATCGGGGAGATCGGCGGCGACGCCGAGGAACGGGCCGCGGTTCACATCCGCGAGCACGTCACCAAACCCGTCGTCGGCTACATCGCCGGATTCACCGCGCCCGAGGGCAAGACGATGGGCCACGCAGGCGCCATCGTCTCCGGTTCATCGGGTACGGCGGAGGCCAAGAAGAAGGCGCTCGAAGCGGCCGGCGTCCGCGTCGGATCGACACCGACGGAGACGGCGCGACTCGTCCAGGACCGACTCGCCGACGGGCAGTGACGCTTCTCATAGGCGCCAACTGGCCATCTACGTAAGGCTATTGGCATACGGGAGGTGTCCGCTGGGCACCTCCCGTCCACAGCACCACCAGCCATCAAGTTCCCCCGCCCCGATTGTGCAACGTGAGCGGAGACCGAAGACCATGGCAATCACCCTCAACACACCCACCCTCAAGTCCGGTACGTCCTGGGCCGACGCCTGGCAGCGCTGTCTCGCCGTCGCCCCCGAGGCGTTCCGCGACGACCGCGTCCTGAACCTGTGGGACGGCGCCTGGCAGGCCGACGGCCGCGCCCTGCCCGCTACCAGCCCCGTCGACGGCAGCCCCATCGCGGGCCCGCCCCGACTCGACGCCGACGTTGCCCACCAGGCCGTGCGCGCCTCCCTCGACCAGCACCGCGCCTGGCGGCACGTCCCGCTTCCCGAGCGGCGCGCCCGCGTCGCCGCGACCCTCGACGCCCTCACCGAGCACCGCGAACTCCTCGCCCTGCTCCTGGTCTGGGAGATCGGCAAGCCGTGGCGGCTCGCGCAGGCCGACGTGGACCGCGCCATCGACGGCGTGCGCTGGTACGTCGACGGCATCGACGACATCCTCGGCGAGCGCACCCCGCTCGCAGGACCCGTGTCGAACATCGCCAGCTGGAACTACCCGATGAGCGTGCTCGTGCACGCCATGCTGGTCCAGGCGCTGGCCGGCAACGCGGTCATCGCCAAGACACCCACCGACGGCGGTGTCTCGTGCCTCACCCTGGCCTGCGCGCTCGCCGCCCGCGAGGGCATCCCGGTCACGCTGGTCAGCGGCAGCGGCGGGCAGCTCTCCGAGGCGCTCGTGCGGGCGCCGGAGATCGGCTGCGTATCCTTCGTCGGCGGCCGGGACACGGGCGCGGCGGTCGCCACGGACGTCGCCGACCTCGGCAAGCGGCACATCCTGGAGCAGGAGGGCCTCAACACTTGGGGCATCTGGAACTTCACCGACTGGGACAGGCTGACGGCCGCCCTGCCCAAGCTGTTCGACTACGGGAAGCAGCGCTGCACCGCCTACCCGCGGTTCGTCGTGCAGCGCGAGGCCTTCGACGACTTCCTCGCCGCCTACCTGCCCGCCGTACGCACCCTGCGCGTCGGCCACCCGCTGGCCGTCGAGCACCCCGAAGACCCGTACCCGGCACTGGACTTCGGGCCGCTCATCAACGCGGCGAAGGCGAAGGAACTGCACGACCAGGTCGCGGAGGCGATCGACCGCGGAGCCGTCCCGCTGCACCGCGCCGACCCCGACCCGGCGCTGTTCCTGCCGGGCCAGGACACGAGCGCGTACATGCATCCGGTGACACTGCTCGGCCCGCCGCCGTCCTCGCCGCTGCACCACGCCGAGCCGTTCGGCCCGGTCGACACCATCGTGCTCGTCGACACGGAGGCGGAACTCCTCGCGGCGATGAACGCGTCCAACGGCGCCCTCGTCGCCACCCTGTCCACCGACGACGAGGCGACGTACGAGCGGCTCGCCCCGCAGATCCGGGCGTTCAAGGTCGGCCACGGCAAGCCGCGTTCGCGCGGGGACCGGGACGAGCTGTTCGGCGGCTTCGGGGCGTCGTGGCGCGGCGCGTTCGTGGGCGGCGAACTCCTGGTCCGCGCGGTCACCGAAGGGCCGAAGGGGGAGCGGCTGCCGGGCAACTTCCCCGAGTACCAGCTGATGCCCTGACGTAGACGCAGCTGCGGCGGGGTCCCGCGTGGCGCAGGGGGCGCTCCCCGCCGCACGTGGACCCCGCCGCCGTGCCGCGGGGCGAGTTCTCGCCCGCCCCGCGCACACGATGTGTCGACCGGATACTGTGTACAGGCTCGGATTGCCCTCGGCAAGAACTACGACAACTCCCATGCGAGAAGCGTGGATCGAGACACCGTGGACGCAGGACGGAAGGGGCGCGATGTTGCCGACCGCAGGACTGCCACAGGGTGCGGTGCCCAAGCTGGACCGGCCGGGACCGCTGCGCGAGCGGGTCTACGGCGCGCTCCTCGAACTCATCATCACCCGCGTCCTGCCGCCGGGCGCACACCTCGTCGAGACGGAACTCGCGGTGCAGCTCGGGGTGTCGAGGCAGCCCGTACGGGAGGCGCTGCAGCGCCTCAGTACCGAGGGGTGGGTCGATCTGCGGCCCGCGCAGGGCGCGTTCGTGCACGAGCCGACCGAGGACGAGGCGGACCAGCTCCTGAGGGTCCGCCAGCTCCTGGAGACGGAGGCGGTACGGCTCGCCGCGGGCAAGGCCGACGCCGCCGCGGTCGCCGCGCTGGAGGAGCTGTGCGAGGCGGGGGAGCGGGCGGTCGCGGCGGACGACGTGGAGGCGGCGGTCGCGCTCAACGCACAACTGCACGGCACGGTAATGGAGTTGGCGGCGAACGAGGTTCTCGCGGAGCTGGCCGCACAGGTCGACCGCCGGGTGCGCTGGTACTACACGCCGGTGGCGCGGCAGCGCGGCCACCAGTCCTGGGCGGAGCACCGGGAGCTGATCGCGGCGCTCGCGAACCGGGACGAGGGCCGCGCGGCGGAGGTCATGCGCGCGCACACCGAGCACACGCGCACGTCGTACCACCAGAGGGCGAAGTAGGCGGGCGAAGCAGCGGCCCAACTGCCTTGCACCGTCCGGTTCTCGCTGTCGCCAAGGATTGCATACAGTCGACGAATACTGTATGAAGAGTGGTATCCGTCCCGACCTTCTTACTCCGAACGCGCAAGCGAAGAGATGGGGTGTCGATCATGACCAAGGCTCTTGAGGGCGTGCGGGTCCTCGATATGACGCACGTTCAGTCGGGCCCGTCCGCAACCCAGTTGCTGGCGTGGCTGGGTGCGGACGTCGTCAAACTGGAGGCGCCGACCGGTGACATCACGCGCAAACAGCTGCGTGACATCCCGGACGTCGACTCCCTCTACTTCACGATGCTCAACTCCAATAAGCGGAGCATCACCCTCAATACTAAGAGTGACCGCGGCAAGGAGATCCTCACGGAGCTGATCCGCCGCTCGGACGTCATGGTGGAGAACTTCGGACCGGGCGCCGTGGACCGGATGGGCTTCACGTGGGACCGCATCCAGGAGATCAACCCCCGCATCATCTACGCCTCCATCAAGGGCTTCGGCGACGGCCCGTACACCAACTTCAAGGCCTACGAGGTCGTCGCCCAGGCGATGGGCGGCTCGATGGCCACCACCGGCTTCGAGGACGGACCGCCGACGGCCACGGGCGCGCAGATCGGTGACTCCGGCACCGGCATCCACACCGTCGCCGGCATCCTGGCGGCGCTCTTCCAGCGCGAGAGCACCGGGCGCGGGCAGCGCGTGAACGTCGCCATGCAGCACGCGGTCCTCAACCTGTGCCGCGTCAAGCTGCGCGACCAACAGCGCCTCACGCACGGACCGTTGGCCGAGTACCCGAACGAGGACTTCGGCGACGAGGTGCCCCGCTCCGGCAACGCCTCCGGCGGCGGACAGCCCGGCTGGGCCGTCAAGTGCGCACCCGGCGGACCCAACGACTACGTCTACGTCATCGTCCAGCCCGTCGGCTGGAAGCCGATGGCCGAGCTGATAGGCAGGCCGGAGATGGCGGACGACCCGGAGTGGTCGACGCCGGAGGCGCGCCTTCCGAAGCTGGGCAAGATGTTCCAGCTCATCGAGGAGTGGTCCTCGACGCTCCCCAAGTGGGAGGTGTTGGACAAGCTCAACGCCCACAACGTCCCCTGCGGCCCGATCCTCTCCACCAAAGAGATCATCGAGGACGAGTCGCTGGTGGCCAATGACATGGTCGTCGAGGTGCCGCACTCGGGACGCGGCTCGTACACCACGGTCGGCAACCCGCTCAAACTCTCCGACTCGCCGACCACCATCTCCGGCTCCCCGCTCCTGGGCGAGCACAACTCCGCCATCTACGCCGACGAACTCGGCTTGGATGCCGCGGAGTTGGCGCAACTTGTCGAGCAGGGTGTCATCTGAGATGGACGGCACCGTGGTCGACCGCCTCGTCGAGGCGAACGAACGGTACGCCGCCGCGTTCACCGATCCCGGCATGGACGCCCGCCCGGTCCTCGAGGTGGCCGTCGTCGCCTGCATGGACGCCAGGATCGACCTGCACGCCGCGCTCGGCCTGGAACTCGGCGACTGTCACACCGTCCGCAACGCGGGCGGTGTGGTCACCGACGACACCATCCGTTCGCTCGCCATCAGCCAACGGGCGCTCGGCACCCGCAGCGTGGTGCTGATCCACCACACAGGATGCGGTCTCGAATCGCTGAGCGAGGACTTCCGGCACGAGCTGGAACGCGAGGTCGGCCAGCGGCCGACGTGGGCGGTGGAGGGCTTCACCGACGTCGACCAGGATGTGCGGCAGTCCCTGCGGAAGGTGCGCACGTCGCCCTTCCTGCCGCACACCGACGACGTCCGCGGATTCGTCTTCGACGTTCGGACGGGGCTGTTGCGGGAGATCACCGCGTAGCCCCGTTCCACCCAACCAACCGCATGCAATTGCTGCGCCGCATCGCGGCAGCTCATGTGCCGCTTCATGTATCGCTGACGAGGGGGTCGCCCCGTGTCGTACCGCACCGCACTCGATCACGTCCTGACCGGCGCCGTTGCATCCGGCGGCGAACCGGCCCGCACACAAGGAAGATTCCCCCGCTCCGGCGTCACTGCGCTCGGCCGCGCCGGACTCCTCGGCCTTACCGTCGCCCCCGAACTCGGCGGCGGCGGGCGAGGGTTGGCCGAGGCCGCCGATGTCGTGGCGCGCGTCGCCCGCGTCTGTCCGGCCGCCGCGGCCGTGCTCCGCTCGCACTACGCTGCGGTGGCCGTCGTCGAGGCGCACGGCGGCGCCTGGGTGCGCGCCGAGATCGCCGCCGGGCGCCACCTGTGCTCGCTCGCCCTGGAGGAGGACGGGCCGGAGTTCGCGGCGCGCCGCACCGGCGAGGTCGTCACCCTTCGGGGCCGCAAGCGCCAGGTGGTCGCGGCAGGGGAGGCCGACAGCTACGTCTGGTCGAGCGGGCTGTCCGGGGCCGGGGCGTCCGGGACTGGGCCGTCCGGGGCCGGGCCCTCCGAGGTCGGCCCCGGAGGCCGGAGTCTGTGGCTGGTCCCGGCCCACGCCCCCGATCTGTACGTGCCGGCCCGGGCCGCGGGACCGGGGCCGAGCGGCAGCGCGACCTCGACGGTCTGCGCCGACCCCGTGCGCGTACCGGCCTCGGCCCTGCTCGGCGAGGACGGGGACGGCGAACGGCTGGTGCGGGAACTTGTGCTGCCGTGGCTGACCGAACTGGCCGCCGCGGCGGACACAGTGCCGGGCCAGGAGCCCGCGCTCGTGGCCTCGTGAACACCCGCCCGGTGTACGGAAGTCGGCCGATCGACTCCGCTCGATTTCGTCCCACTCCTTTACACCGGGCTTCTGTATACAGAAGTCTGTATGGGGTAGTGCCTGGGTCTCCTGCACCCGCGCCGGAGGCCCGCATGACGGAAGGCGGAGCGATCATGACGACCAGCGGGACGGACGTGTCGGTCGAGAGCGTGGTCAGGAGGGCGGCAGTGGCGCACCGCGGCGAGCGCGGCGCGCTGTTGCCCGTACTCCACGCCGTGCAGGCCGAGTTGGGGTGCGTACCGCAGGAGGCGATCCCCGTCCTCGCCGACGAGTTCAACCTGTCGAGGGCCGACGTGCACGGAGTGGTGACCTTCTACCACGACTTCCGCCGCGAGCCCGCGGGCCGCTCCGCCGTCCGCATCTGCCGCGCCGAAGCCTGCCAGGCCCTGGGTGCCGACCGGCTGTTGAGCCACGTACGGGAGTCGGGCCTGACGCTCGGCGACACCAGCGCCGACGGCGGTGTCACGGTCGAGCAGGTCTTCTGTCTCGGCAATTGTGCGCTCGGCCCCTCGGTGGAGGCGAACGGCGGGCTGCACGGGCGCGTGACCCCGGCCCGGCTCGGCGCGATCCTCAACGGGACGGTGTGAGAGGTGACTTCCGACCACGTGACTTCGGACGGCATGACGACCGCGTACGTCCCCCGTGACGCCGCGGCCCGCTCCGTCGGCGCTGACGAAGTGGCGCAGCAACTCCAACTCGCCGCGATCGACGGCGGGTTCGGAGTCGACGTCGTCCGCAACGGCTCGCGCGGACTGCTCTGGCTCGAACCCCTCGTGGAGGTCGTGACCCCCGAAGGCCGCATCGGCTACGGTCCGGTCACCCCCGACGACGTCCCCGACCTCCTCGCCGCCGGAATGCTCGACGGCGCCGACCACCCGCTGCGGCTCGGCCCGGTCGACCAACTCCCTTGGCTGGCACGGCAGAACCGCGTCACCTTCGCCCGCGTCGGCATCACCGACCCGCTCTCGCCCGAGGACTACGAGGCCCACGGCGGCCTCCAAGGGCTGCGCGCGGCCCTGGAGATGCCGCCCGCCGACGTCGTCACCGAGGTCACCGACTCCGGGCTCCGCGGTCGCGGCGGCGCCGGCTTCCCGGCGGGCATCAAGTGGAAGACGGTGCTGGACTGCGCTGACGACACCAAGTTCATCTGCTGCAACGCCGACGAGGGCGACAGCGGCACCTTCGCCGACCGCATGGTCATGGAGGGCGACCCCTTCCTCCTCATCGAGGGCATGACGATCGCCGCCCACGCCGTCGGCGCCCGCGAGGGCTACATCTACATCCGCTCCGAATACCCCGACGCCATCGCCACGATGGGCGCCGCGATCGACATCGCCCGCGGCCGCGGCTGGCTCGGCGCCGGCATCCTCGGCTCGTCCCTCGACTTCGACCTTCACATCCGCGTCGGCGCCGGTGCGTACATCTGCGGCGAGGAGACCTCCATGCTGGAGAGCCTGGAGGGCAAGCGCGGCATGGTCCGCGCGAAACCCCCGATCCCCGCGATCGAGGGCCTCTTCGGCAGGCCGACCGTGGTGAACAACGTCCTCACACTCACCACCGTCCCCGTCGTCCTCGCCGACGGCGCCAAGGCCTACCAGGACCTCGGCGTCGGCCGCTCCCGCGGCACCCAGGTCTTCCAGCTCGCCGGCAACATCAAGCGCGGCGGCATCGTCGAGACCGCCTTCGGCATCACCCTGCGCGAGCTGATCGAGGACTACGGCGGCGGCACCCTCAGCGGCCGACCCGTGCGCGCCGTGCAGGTGGGCGGGCCACTCGGCGCGTATCTGCCGGAGGAACGGCTCGACCTGCCGATGGACTACGAGGCGCTCGCCGAGGCCGGGGCGATGCTCGGGCACGGCGGCGTCGTCGTCTTCGACGACACCGTCGACATGGCGGCGCAGGCCCGCTTCGCGATGGAGTTCTGCGCCGAGGAGTCCTGCGGCAAGTGCACGCCGTGCAGGGTCGGTTCGGTGCGCGGCGTCGAGGTCATCGACCGGATCGTGGCCGGTGAGCAGCAGGACGAGAATCTCGCGCTGCTCGAGGACCTGTGCGAGCTGATGACCGATGGTTCACTGTGTGCCATGGGCGGGCTCACCCCGATGCCCGTGCGCAGCGCGCTCGCGCACTTCGCCGACGACTTCGTCGGCCGCGGCGACCGTCGGCTCCTGGAGATCCACCCCGTACAGCGGGGCAACACTCGAACGGAGGGCCAGGCATGACGCTTCTGAAGGAACCCGACTTCGGCACTCCGGAACGCCCCGGAGCGGCCACGGTCTCGGTGGAGATCGACGGACAACAGGTGACGGTCCCCGAGGGCACATCCGTGATGCGGGCTGCCGCCGAGGCGGGCATCGATGTACCGAAGCTGTGCGCCACCGACAGCCTGGAGGCGTTCGGCTCCTGCCGGCTGTGCGTCGTCGAGATCGACGGCAGGCGCGGCACCCCGGCGTCCTGTACGACGCCGTGCGCGGACGGCATGTCGGTGAAGACGCAGACCCCGAAGGTGGAGAAGCTCCGTCAGGGCGTCATGGAGCTCTACATCTCCGACCACCCGCTCGACTGCCTCACCTGCCCCGCCAACGGTGACTGCGAACTCCAGGACATGGCAGGCGTGGTGGGTCTGCGCCAGGTCCGCTACGGCTACGAGGGTGCCAACCACCTCGACGCCGAGAAGGACACCTCCAACCCGTACTTCGACTTCGACCCGTCGAAGTGCATCGCCTGCTCGCGCTGTGTCCGCGCCTGTGACGAGGTGCAGGGCACGTTCGCCCTCACCATCGAGGGGCGCGGCTTCGAGTCGAAGGTGTCGGCGGGCGCGGGGGAGTCGTTCATGGACTCCGAGTGCGTGTCCTGCGGCTCCTGCGTCCAGGCCTGCCCGACGTCAACTCTCCAGGAAAAGTCCGTAGTTGACCTCGGCATGCCGACCCGGTCCGTGGTCACCACCTGCGCGTACTGCGGTGTCGGCTGCTCGTTCAAGGCCGAGCTGCGCGGCGACGAACTCGTCCGCATGGTCCCCCACAAGGACGGCGGCGCCAACGAGGGCCACTCCTGCGTCAAGGGTCGCTTCGCCTTCGGCTACGCCACCTACCCCGACCGCAAACTCAAGCCCATGGTCCGCGAGCGCATCACCGACCCGTGGCGCGAGGTCGAGTGGGACGAGGCCATCGGTACCGTCGCGCGCCGCTTCCGCGAGATCCAGGGCACGTACGGATCGGGCTCCATCGGCGCCATCTCCTCCTCCCGCTGCACCAACGAGGAGGTGTACGTCGTCCAGAAGATGGTCCGCGCCGCCTTCGGCAACAACAACGTCGACACCTGCGCCCGCGTCTGCCACTCGCCCACCGGCTACGGCCTCAAGCAGACCTTCGGCGAATCGGCCGGCACCCAGGACTTCCGCTCCGTCGCCGAGGCCGACGTCATCATGGTCATCGGCGCCAACCCCACTGACGGACACCCGGTGTTCGCGTCGCGGATGAAGCGCCGGCTGCGCGAGGGCGCCGGTCTGATCGTCGTCGACCCGCGCCGCATCGACCTGGTGCGCACCCCGCACATCGAGGCCCAGCACCACCTCCAGCTGCGCCCCAGCACGAACGTCGCCGTCGTCAACGCGATGGCACACGTCGTCGTCACCGAGGGCCTCACCGACGAGAACTTCGTCGCGGAGCGCTGCGAGGGGTACGCGGAGTGGGCCGAGTTCGTGGCCCGCCCGGAGAACAGCCCCGAGGCGACCGAGGAGATCAGCGGCGTCCCCGCCGCCGACCTGCGCGCGGCGGCCCGCCTCTACGCGTCCGCGGGCAACGGCGCGATCTACTACGGCCTCGGTGTCACCGAGCACAGCCAGGGCTCGACGATGGTCATGGGAATGGCCAACCTGGCGATGGCCTGCGGAAACATCGGCCGCGACGGCGTCGGCGTCAACCCGCTGCGCGGGCAGAACAACGTTCAGGGCTCCTGCGACATGGGCTCCTTCCCGCACGAGCTGCCCGGCTACCGGCACATCTCCGACGACGCCGTGCGGGGTGTCTTCGAGAACCTGTGGGGCCGGGAGCTGCTGCCGGAACCGGGCCTGCGCATCCCCAACATGTTCGACGCGTCGATCGACGGCGACTTCCGCGGCCTGTTCGTGCACGGCGAGGACATCGCCCAGTCCGACCCGAACCTCCAGCACGTCACGGCGGCCCTCGAAGCCATGGAACTCGTCGTGGTCCAGGACCTGTTCCTCAACGAGACCGCGAAGTTCGCCCACGTCTTCCTGCCCGGCGCCTCCTTCCTGGAGAAGGACGGCACGTTCACCAACGCCGAGCGGCGCGTCAACCGGGTGCGGTCGGTGATGCCACCGAAGGCGGGCAAGCACGAGTGGCAGATCGTGTGCGAGATCGCCACCGCCATGGGCTACGCCATGGACTACGACCACCCGTCGCAGATCATGGACGAGATCGCCTCGGTCACCCCGACCTTCGCCGGTGTCTCCTTCGACCTCATCGACAAGCTCGGCAGCATCCAGTGGCCGTGCAACGAGGAGGCCCCCGAGGGCACACCGACCATGCACGTCGACGCGTTCACGCGCGGCAAGGGCAGGTTCGTGGTCACCTCCTACGTACCGACCAACGAACGCAGCACGCGCCGCTTCCCGCTGGTCCTCACCACGGGCCGCATCCTCAGCCAGTACAACGTCGGCGCGCAGACCCGCCGCACCGGCAACGTCGCCTGGCACCCCGAGGACATCCTGGAGGTGCATCCCCACGATGCGGAGGAGCGCGGCATCACCGACGGCGACCTCGTCACCCTCTCCAGCCGCGTCGGCGCGACGGCGCTGCACGCGCAGATCTCCGACCGGATGCCACCGGGCGTCGTCTACACCACGTTCCACCACCCGGTGACGGGCGCGAACGTGGTGACGACGGAGAACTCCGACTGGGCCACCAACTGCCCGGAGTACAAGGTGACAGCCGTACAGGTCGGCCTCGCGCCCAAGGCACTCGCGGAACAGCAGGGCGCCGAGGAACTCGTCACGGTGGTGGACTGACATGACACACACTGACGGGGCACACACCGTCCCGGCGGAACGCCGGATGGCGAACGACATCGCCGCCCACCAGGGCCACCTTCCGGACGCCGCCGCGGCGGAGGCGATCGCCGGACACCTCACCCGGTTCTGGGACCCGAGGATGCGGACGCGGCTCTACGCGCTCGTGGACGACGGAGCGGGCGGCCTCGATCCGCTCGTGGTCTCGGCCGTGAAACTCATGCGCTGAGACCGTCCCGGCCACCTTCCCAGCGGCCGCCGCGCGCCAGGGCACGCGCGGCGGCCGCACCCACTTCTCCATGTGTCGTCGGTTCCGCGTGCTGTGCGGCGCGCGCCCGGTGACATGTGCGTACCTCCACACCCTCGAAGCCAGGAGGCACCACGATGAAGATCGCAGTTGTCGGCGCCGGAGCCATCGGCGCGTACGTGGGCGCGGCCCTCCACCGCGGCGGCGCGGATGTGCACCTCGTCGCCCGCAGGGACCATCTGCGCGCCATCCAGGCCGAAGGCGTCCGCGTGCTCAGCCCGCGCGGCGACTTCACCGCCCACCCGCATGCCACCGACGACCCGAGCGAGATCGGCCACGTGGACTACGTGTTCCTCGGCCTCAAGGCCCACTCGTACCCGTCGTGCGGCTCGCTCGTCGCCCCGCTGCTCGGCGAGCACACCGCGCTGGTGGCCGGCCAGAACGGCGTCCCGTGGTGGTACTTCCACCGCCTCACGGGCCCGTACGAGGGCCGCCGCATCGAGGCGGTCGACCCGGGCGGCGCGACGAGCAAAGTACTGCCGCCCGAGCGCGCGATCGGCTGCGTGGTCTACCCAGCCACGGTCATCGAATCCCCGGGCGTCATACGGCACTTGGAAGGCACCCGCTTCTCCATCGGCGAGCCGGACGGCAGTGTCTCGCGCCGTTGCACGGACCTGAGCGAGGCCATGGTCGCGGGCGGCCTCAAGTGCCCCGTCGAGCGGAACCTGCGCGACGACATCTGGATCAAGCTGATGGGTAACGCGGCCTTCAACCCGATCAGTGCGCTGACCCGAGCCACCATGACAGACATGTGCCGCCACCCCCTGACACGCGCGATGGTGGCTCATGTCATGGAGGAGATCCTCGACATCGCGGCCCGCGTCGGCTCGACACCCGAGATCTCCATCGAGAAGCGCCTGCGCGGAGCCGAGGGCGTAGGCGCCCACAAGACGTCCATGCTCCAGGACTTGGAGGCGGGAAAGCAGCTGGAGCTCGACGCGATCGTCACGGCGGTCGTGGAGATGGCCGACATCACCGGCGCCGAGGCACCCACGCTGCGTGCCATCCACGCGGCGACCGACCTATTGGCACGCACCGTGCTGCCGTAGCACGCTACGGATGAAGATCACGTGGCAGAGGAGACGTACATGCTGTTCCGGCAGTTGGAGTACTTCGTGGCGGTGGCCCGTGAACGCCACTTCGCACGCGCCGCCGAGTCCTGCTACGTCTCCCAGCCCGCGCTCTCGGCGGCGATCGCCAAGCTGGAACGCGAGCTGAACGTCACGCTGATCAACCGCGGCCACAACTACCAGGGCCTCACCCCGGAGGGCGAGCGCCTGGTGGTGTGGGCGAAACGGATCCTCGCGGAACAGGACGCGTTCAAGGCGGAGGTGGCGGCGGTCCAGTCGGGCATCACGGGGACGCTCCGCCTGGGCACGGACCCCACGGCGTCCACGACGTTGGCCCTCCCGGTCGGCGCGTTCTGCTCGGCGCACCCCCTGGCGAAGGTCCAGGTCCGCTCCCGTCTGTCGACGAAGGAGCTCCACCGCCAGCTCCGCGACTTCGAACTCGACGTGGCCATCGCCCACTTCGACCCGGACGACCAGGAGGGCCTCCAAGTGGTCCCCCTCTACCAGGAGCGCTACCTCCTCCTGGTTCCGGACGACCAGTTCAAGTCCAGTACCGGAAGCCTGACGTGGGCGGACGCGGCGCAACTCCCCCTGGCGTTGTTGACACCCGACATGCGCATCCGCCAGATCATCGACAAGGTCTTCGCGAACAAGGGCCTGGAGGTCACCCCACAGGTCGAGACCGACTCCATCGCCTCCCTGTACGCACATGTGGGCGGCGGTGAATGGGCGAGCGTCGTGCCCCACACATGGCTCCGCGCGATGCCGGTGGACGGCCGTACACGAGCGCTCCCACTGGTCGACCCGGAGGCCGGGGCCCAGGTCTCGGTGGCCATCCACGCGGGCACGCCGGGTTCGGTGGCGGCCCGCGCCTTCGTCAACGCGGCGACAGCCCTGAACCTGGACGAGGTCTTCGCCCACCGGGTCCCGGCCCAGGTCGGCAGCCCAAGCCCCTGCGGCGATTGAGCAACCGGCACCGCGGCCGACGCCTCGGGGCTCCGCCCCGGACCCCGCGCCTCAATCGCCGGCGGGGCTTGAAGTGCCCATCGGCCGGCGGGGCTGAATCGCCTCAATCCCCGACGGGGCTGGAAAGACCGCCTCAATCGCCGGCGGGGCTTGATAGATCAAACCCCGCCGGCGATTGGATCATCTGAGCCCGGCGGGGAGTGGATCATCCGAGCCCGGCGGGGGTCGGTTATTCAAGCCCCTGCGGCGATTGAGCAGGCCTTTCGAGCCGGTGCGGCGGTACGGGCACATCAAGCCCCGCCGGCGATTGAGGCGCGGGGTCCGGGGCAGAGCCCCGTGACGTCGACTCACCCGTACCGCTCCCGCACCGCCCCCCGGTCCAACCCTCCCTGCGCAGTCCGAGGCAGACCGGACACGAACACGACCCGATCCGGCACCTCGGCGGCAGCCAACCGCTCGCGCGAGTACCGCAACACCTCACCCACCTCCACACACTCTCCGCCCCGCACCACAACCGCCGCCCCAATCCCCTCCCCACCCACCGCGAACACCGCCGCCTCCGCGACCGACGGGCACCCGGCCAGCACATCCTCCACGTACTCCGGGGAGATCGTCAGCCCCCGCCGCACGATCAGGCTCTCGATCCGTCCGGCAAGGGACAGATACCCGTCCTCATCGAGCGACCCCAGGTCCCCCGTACGCAACCACCCGTCACCCGCCACGCTCGGCCCCGACACCCACACCTCCCCCCGCACCCCGGCCGGACACACCCTCCCGTCCCGGTCGACGACGCGCAGCCGTACCCCGGTCGCCCGCCCCACCGTCCCGTGTTTGAGCGGCCCGCGCTCCGGCAGCGGCTCACTGGCGATCTGGTGCGCGGCCTCGGTCACCCCGTACGCGGACAGCAGCGGCGCCCCGAACATCCGCTCAAGCGCCCGCTGGGACGCAGCGTTGAGCGACGCACCGCAACTGCGCACGAAACGCAACGGCGGCGGCGCTCCCAGGTCACCCAGGTCACCCACGCCGCCCAGGTCCGCCGCCTCCGACGACCGATCGAGCAGCGCCTCATGGATCGTCGGCACCGCAGTGAACCAACTCGCCCCCGCCGCCCGCAGATCCGCCCAGAACGTCTCCGCCGAGAACCGCCCACCCGCGGGCAGCAGCACCCGCCCCCCGCTGGCGAGCGTGGACAGAAGCGACGCGAAAAGACCGTGCCCGTGGAAGAACGGCATGACCGCGACGGTCGCGTCCTCGGGCCCCAACGCGTAGGTGGCACAGACGTTGTGGACGGACGCCGCCACATTGGTGTGCGTGAGCGGCACCATGCGGGCACGCCCCGTGGCCCCCGCGGTGAACAGGACGAGCGCGTCCTCCTGCCTCCTGTGCGGTGCCGCGTCGGTACCGGCGATCCCATCGGCGCCAAGTACGGCGCGCGCCCCCAACTCGCCAACCCGAAACCGGAGTTCGGCATCCGAAAGACCCGGATCCAGAGGCGCGGCCACCACCCCCACACGTCCCGCCCCGAGCAACGCGGCCACGAACTCCGCGGTATTGCCCGCGACGAGACCGAGCACATCACCGGCGCTCAGCCCCGCCCCGACGATCCGCTCCGCCATCCGGTCCGCGAGCGCGTCCAACGCCTCGTACGACAGGGGAACCCGCTCGGCGCCGACGACGAGCGCCGGGGCGTGGGGCCGCGCACGGGCCTGCCGGTCGAGGAGATCGGCGAGCCCCGTGACGGTCAGGGCCGATGTGGCCATGCCTTCCACCTCCCGTCCTCAGCGAGCGTGCGGTCAGCGGCCGCACACGTCCAATACGCACTCACGAACACCCGATAGCAACCGCTTATCAACCCCCAAAGACCCACCCCAGCAGGGGATTTGGCGCACGCTTGACTCTCGATAGACGCCGGTTATCGCCTGGAAGCCGATGGGTCTTGGACGAGGCGCCGCCGCCTGTCGAAGGTGAGAACAGGAGACCCGTCCAAGGAGGAACTCGGATCATGACCGCTGACTCGACCGCCGACCAAACCGCCGAGGCCGCGGCAGGAGCCGACGCGCCGACCGAGCTCACCGACGGCTACCACCTCGTCGTCGACGCCCTGAAGAAGAACGACGTCGACACCATCTACGGACTCGTGGGCATCCCCGTCACCGACCTCGCCCGCCTCGCGCAGGCCGAGGGCATCCGCTACATCGGCTTCCGTCACGAGTCGAACGCGGGCCACGCCGCCGCGATCGCCGGCTACCTCACCAAGAAGCCCGGCATCGCGCTCACGGTCTCGGCCCCCGGCTTCCTCAACGGCCTGGTCGCCCTCGCCAACGCCACCACCAACTGCTTCCCGATGGTGCAGATCTCCGGGTCGAGCGAGCGCCACCTCGTCGACCTCAAGCAGGGCGACTACGAGGAGATGGACCAACTCGCCGCCGCCCAGCCCTTCGTGAAGGCCGCGTACCGCGTCAGCCGCGTCGAGGACATCGGCCGCGGCATCGCCCGCGCCCTGCGCACGGCGATCTCCGGCCGCCCTGGCGGCGTCTACCTCGACATCCCGGCGGCGGTCCTCGGCTCGGTCATGGACAAGGAGGCGGGGGAGCGGACCCTCTCCCGCCTCGTCGACCCGGCCCCGCGCCAGCTGCCCGCACCCGAGGCGGTGGACCGCGCGATCGACCTCCTGGAGAACGCGGAGCGCCCGCTGATCGTCCTCGGCAAGGGCGCGGCCTACGCCCAGGCGGACGACAAGATCCGCAACCTCATCGAGTCCACGGGCATCCCGTACGTACCGATGTCGATGGCGAAGGGCCTGCTCCGCGACGACCACCCGCAGTCGGCGGCGACGGCCCGCTCCCTCGCCCTGAAGAAGGCCGACGTCGTGATGCTGGTCGGCGCCCGCCTCAACTGGCTGCTCAACCACGGCGAACGCGGCTGGAACCCGGACGCGAAATTCATCCAGGTCGACATCGAGTCCCGGGAACTGGACTCCAACCAGCCGATCGCGGCCCCGCTCGTCGGTGACATCGAGTCGGTCCTGGACCAGCTCGCCGACCGCACCAAGCCCGGCCAGATCGCGGCGTCGACCGCCTGGCGCGAGGAACTGGGCGACCGCTCCGCGCAGAACGTCGCCAAGATGGCCAAGCGCCTGGAGGCCGACCCGCACCCCATGCAGTTCATGGGTGCGCTCAAGGCGGTCCGCGACGTCGTCCACCAGCACCCGGAGACGTACATCGTCAACGAGGGTGCCAACACCCTCGACATCGCCCGCAACGTCATCGACATGCACCACCCGCGCCGCCGCCTCGACTCCGGGACCTGGGGAGTCATGGGCATCGGCATGGGCTACGCGATCGCGGCCGCCGTCGAGAGCGGCGGAGCGCCCGTCGTCGCCATCGAGGGCGACAGCGCCTTCGGCTTCAGCGGCATGGAGCTGGAGACGATCTGCCGCTACCACCTGCCGGTCGTCACCGTGATCATGAACAACGGCGGCGTCTACAAGGGCGACGAGACCATCACCGACGCCCCCGCCCCCACCACCCTCATGAGCGCCGCCCGCCACGACCGGATGATCGAGTCCTTCGGCGGCAAGGGCTACCGGGCCACCACCCCCGCCGAGGTCACGGCCGCCCTCACCGAGGCCATCGCCTCCGGCGGCCCCGCGCTCATCGACTGCGTGATCGACCCGTCGGCCGGTACGGAGAGCGGCCACATCGCCCACCTGAACCCGAAGGGCATCGGCATCAAGAAGTAACGCTCCGTGTCCGGTAGGGCACCGATATACGCACGTGAAAGCCACTCCGAAACCTTGGTATTGTTGAGGTGTCGCCGCGGGGTACGCCCCGTGTCGAGCGCACCTTGTCCGGGTGGCGGAATGGCAGACGCGCTAGCTTGAGGTGCTAGTGCCCTTTATCGGGCGTGGGGG
The DNA here is from genome assembly GCF_040295505.1 of Streptomyces sp. NPDC002790. Taxonomy (NCBI): domain Bacteria; kingdom Bacillati; phylum Actinomycetota; class Actinomycetes; order Kitasatosporales; family Streptomycetaceae; genus Streptomyces; species Streptomyces sp. NPDC002790. The sequence continues at coordinate 28,018 of NZ_JBEOVM010000084.1, forward strand.
TTCAAGTCCCCCCTCGGACACTCACGGAGTGCCGGTCGAGATTATCTCGACCGGCACTTTTTGTTTGCGCTGGTCAGACGGGGGCAGGCGCGACCTTGAGCCGTGTGTATGGCTTTTCAACCTTTCACAGGTCAAAGAGAATAGAGGTCGGTGTGTCCTCCAGACTGGTGGCCGAACACCTTTACATGGTGTTCGGTGGGCGACAACAGAAGGCTGTGGAGAGGCTCCGCGGCGGCGCGGACCGTGAGGAGCTGCGCGCCGAGGGAACCACGGCCGCCGTGATCGACGCGTCGTTCACCGTCGAGCCCGGTCAGATCTTCGTCGTCATGGGCCTGTCGGGATCGGGCAAGTCGACCCTGCTCAGGATGCTCAACGGACTCCTGGACCCGACGTCGGGACAGGTGACGTTCGACGGGCAGGACCTGACGACGCTGGCTCCCAAGGAGCTGCGCGAGGTCCGCTCCCACAAGATCAGCATGGTCTTCCAGCACTTCGCGCTGTT
>NZ_JBEOVM010000085.1:0-28104 GCF_040295505.1 Streptomyces sp. NPDC002790
GTGGTGGCCGGCGCCTCAACCCCTCACCAACCGCCCCTTCGGATCCACCCAGTTCCGGCAGCGGCACCGCCGCGAACGCCTCGGCGGTGTGCGGCACCCCGAGCCGCTCCGCCATCCGCTCCCCGATGCGGCGCGCGGTGTCGGGCCGTACGAAGTGGTGACAGGCCCCGCTCTGCAGGATGGCGCGCCGGAACAGGCCGCGGGCGCGCGGCTCGACGAGCAGCCGGCCGATCGCCACCCCGCCCGCCGACTCACCGAACACGGTCACCCGGTCCGGGTCCCCGCCGAACGCCGCGATGTTGTCGCGCACCCACTCCAGCGCGGCGATCATGTCGAGCAGGCCCCGGTTGTCGGGCGCGCCCGGCAGGTGCAGGAATCCGTCCACGCCGAGGCGGTAGTTGACGCCGACGAGGACGACGCCGTCGCGGGCGAAGGTGTCGCCGCGGTAGCCGGAGGAGTTCGCGGAGCCGTTGGAGAAGGAGCCGCCGTGCAGCCACACCATGACGGGCAGGCCGGCGCCGGGGCCTGGCTCCGGGGTCCAGACGTTCAGGTTGAGGCAGTCGGCGCCGTCCTGGGACGTCTCGGGGATCAGCGCGTCGAACGGCGGGGCGTACGGGGCCTTGGGCGCGGTCGGCCCGTACTGCGTGGCGTCGCGCTCCCCCGTCCACGGCTCGGCGGGCGCGGGCGCGGCGAAGCGGTGCGGGCCGAACGGGGCGGCGGCGTACGGCACTCCGAGGAAGGAGGTGATCCCGTCCTCGGTGCGGCCGCGCAGGGTTCCCTGCCTGGTGACTGCGGTGGCGTCGGTCATACGGTGGGGCTCCCTCGGCAACGGGACGGTCGGTCGTCCACTCCTCTCGTACCCCACCGCGCGCCGCCCGTAAAGATCACCGGCGAGTCGTGTCATGTCCGGTCAGCCACACCCGGCGCCGCCGAGGGCGCGCTCGCCGTCGCCGCCCGCCGCGGATATGGGCCCGAGGGGGTCGCCCGCGAGCCATTGGGCGACGGCGCGGCCGATGGGCTGCCCCGTCTCGATCTCGATGAAGCCGAACTGGCCCGACTGGTTGCACTCCAGGAACCACCAGATGCCGTCGGCGTCCTCGGCGAAGTCGAATGCCCCGTATGCCAGTTGGGTGCGGGTCAGATAGGCCCGCACCGCGTCCGCGACGCGCCGGGGTACGGGTATCGGGCGCCAGGGGCCCGCGGCGGCGTCGAAGCGCACGTCGTCCACGGTCGCCTCGTCGGCCTGCCGGGCCCCGCCGACGTCGCGGGCATCCGGTGAGCTCGCCGCGCGCGCCGCGAACAGCAGGTCGCCCACGCAGGTCAGGCGGATGTCCGCGGCCCTGCGCACCCGGCGCTGCAACAGCGTCGGCCCGTTCGCGACGTCCTGGTAGTCCTCGCCCGGACGCACGCGCGTGGTCGGCACGGCGAGCCCGGCGTCGTCGGGGTGCTTGCCGGAGACGGGCTTCACGATCAGGTCGGGGTAGCGCTCGGCGAACTCGCGGGCGGCGCGCGGGAATGTGGTGATCAGCGTGGCCGGCACCGGGAGGCCGCAGGCGCGTGCCAGCCATAATTGCCACGGCTTGTGGCGGGCCTGGCGGGCGGAGTCGGGGTGGTTCATCCAGCGCGCGTCGGTGCACCGCAGCATCCCGTACAGGGACTGCGAGGCCTCTTCGGTGAGCCAGGACGACGCGGCTTCCGCGTGGGCGGCGGGCACGCCGGGGCGGCGCACCCAGATGGAGCGCAGGCCGCCCATGCTGACGACCCGGCCACCGACCGAGAGATGGCCGTGGAACTCGCCGTGCGCGAACTCCCCCGACACCTCGACGTCGCCGGGCAGTTCGGCGGGGTCGAGTCGCAGGACGGGGATTCCGTGGGCGTTCAATTCGACGACGGCCATGTCGGCTGTCACATCCTGTTCACTCGTCAGGATCAGCACGGTCATTTCCGCAGGGCCGTTCAGTCGTCGAAATGGGTTTTCGAACCCGCGGTGGAGGTGGTGGCCGCGAACTCCCGCAACACTGCGTAGTCGCGCGCCGCCACTGCGCCGTCGGCCAGCACGTTCAACTGCAGTGTTGCGTCGTACATATACGGCGCTCTGACCTCTGCCTCTCGCGTGGGGCGGGCATAGTTCAGTGCGAACGGTCGCATGAGCTCTCCTAGTTGGGGGTGCGCCAAGTCAAGCGCATGGTGACTCTCCGACGTCATACCTCCGGCCAATTTCTCGGTCTCGTTTTGGGTAAGACGCGTCACACCACTGAGGAGTTCATTCCGCCACGCAGCGTGATGACTCAACGTCAGCCAGGTAATGACCGGGCATTGCAGGGGGCTTTGTGGTCACTCCACCTATACGGCGCCTTTACAACCCTTTACATCTCTGAGCGTGGACGTACGGCGACAATCCGCCACACTGTCCGAACGCCCCCTGCGCGCACCGATCATGGGGCAGGGTGAGCCTCATGACCCGGTACAAGAAGCGGAACGAACAGCGGCACGGCAGACGCTCCGCGCTGACCCTCACCATCACCCTGGGCGCCCTGACGCTCGGCGCGACCACCGCGTCCGCCGCGCCCACCTGGACCGAGACCGGCACCTCGCACGTGAACTCGCTGACGGGCAGCCAGGGCCTGGCCTCCCGCGCGGACGGGTCGCTCGTGTACCGCGGCCTCGGCTCGGTCCCGCTGCCCCTGCGCGTCGCGGGCTGGACGCACGTCGGCGACCCGGACGTGGCGGACGGCTACACCTTCGACGCGTACCAGGGCGACGACAGCGCGACGAAGAAGATGTTCGCGGTGACCACGGCGGACGGGAAGCGCACCACCTACGAACACGCCCTCGACCCGGGCGAATTGCTCAACAACTCGTTCGCGTCCGTGTCGCCCGGCGGGCAGTGGCTGGTCTCCGGCGAATGGGGCACTCGGGAGAGCCTCCAGGTCTTCCCCACGCCGGTCCTCAACGCCGCCGCGCCCCAGCCCGGCACCAACCTCCCCCAGGCCGCCCGGATATCCCTCGACAAGCCGGTCACGAACATCCAGGGCTGCGACTTCACCGACGCCACCCATCTCCTGTGCTCGTCCGACGCCGGGGCCAAGGAGGTCCTCGACATCACGCTCGACCGCCCCCTGGACGGCAAACCGGTCACCGGTCACGTGGCCACCGCCTTCGCGATCCCCCAGCGCAGCGTCTGCAAGGGCACGTTCGAGTCCGAGGGCATCGACTACGACGCGGCGCGGGGAACCCTGCGCGTCCAGATGGTGCCGCCGGCTCCGTGCCTGGTGACGACGGCCGTGATCGCCTACAAGCGGGGGTAGGACCCGCGACGTACCGAACAGGCTCTGTTGCGCCCGATTTATAGCTCTTTGTGCGTACTCTTCCTCTGTCTTGACCTGACGGCCGCGATGAACATTCACAGGCCGTAGCAGAGGGAGGAGTCGGGCATGCGTCTGACACCGTCGGACACCGAGAAGCTGCTGCTCAGCGTGGCCGGGCTGATCGCGCGTGACCGCCGTGAGCGGGGTATCCGGCTCAACCACCCGGAGGCCGTGGCCCTGCTGTCCAGTTGGGCCCTGGAACAGGCCCGCGAGGGCCGGACGGTGGCCGAGGTCATGAACGCGGGGCGAAGCGTGCTCACGCGGGACGACCTCATGGAGGGTGTCCCTGAAATGCTGGGCGACGTCCAGGTCGAGGCCACATTCCCCGACGGGCGCAAGCTCGTCACGATCTCGGAGCCCGTCCAGTGATTCCCGGCGAGATCAGGGTCGGCGAAGGGCCGTTGCCGGAGCGGGACCGCGGCGAGCGCAGGACGTTGGTGTTCGTCAACGACGGCGACCGCCCCATCCAGGTCGGCTCGCATCTGCATCTCCCCCTGGCCAATCCCCACCTCTCGTTCGACCGCGCCGAGACCGAGGGCTTTCGGTTCGACGTTCCCGCGGGCACGTCCGTGCGCTTCGAGCCCGGCGTCAGCCTCCGCTTGACCTGCGTACGGCTGGCGGGCACGCGGTTCGGGGACCGGCCGGACCAGGAGGACCACGCATGAGCAGCACGGAACGACGGGCAGCGGCCCAGCTGTTCGGGCCCACGACGGGCGACCAGATCCGGCTCGGTGACACGGATGTGTGGATCGAGGTGGAGGAGGACCGCACGGACCGTGGCGACGCCGCGGTGTTCGGCGGCGGGAAGACCATCCGTGACGGCATGGCGCAGGGATCCACGTCCCGCGAGCAGGGTGCGCTGGACGTGGTGGTCACCAACGTGGTGGTGCTCGACCACTGGGGCATCGTGAAGGCCGACGTGGGGATCCGCGACGGCCGGATCGTCGGCGTCGGGCACGCCGGCAACCCGGCCGTCTCCGACGGCATCGGCCCCGGGATGGAGATCGGGCCCGGCACCGACGTCATCAGCGGCGAGGGCTGCGTCCTGACGGCCGGCGGCGTCGACACCCATGTCCACTTCATCTCCGAGGAGCAGGTCCGCGAGGCGCTGGCCACCGGCACCACGACACTGATCGGCGGGGGCGCGGGTCCGACCAAGGGCACCAAGGCCACCAGCGTCACACCTGGCGCCCGGGCCCTGGCCATGATCCACCGGGCGATGGACGAACTGCCCGTGAACGTGCTGCTGTTCGGCAAGGGCAGCACCGTCAGCGCCCGCGCGCTGCACGAGGACGCGCTCGCCGGCGCGGGCGGCTACAAGATCCACGAGGACTGGGGCGCCGGCCCCCAGGTGATCGACGCCGCGCTGCGGGCCGCCGAGGAGCACGGGCTGCAAGTGGCCCTGCACAGCGACAGCCTGAACGAGACCGGGTACCTGCGGCACACCGTCGAGGCCATCGGCGGGCGGGGCATCCACGCGTTCCACTCCGAGGGCGCGGGTGGCGGGCACGCCCCGGACATCATCGCGATCGCGGGCGAGCCGAACGTGCTCCCGGCGTCCACGAATCCGACCATGCCGTACACGGTGAACACCGTGGACGAGCACCTGGACATGCTGATCGTGTGCCACGCGCTCAACCCGAAGGTCCCCGAGGACCTGGCCTTCGCCGAGTCCCGGATCCGCGCGACCACCATGGCGGCCGAGGACCTGCTGCACGACATGGGCGCGGTCTCCATCATGTCCTCGGACAGTCTCGCGATGGGACGGATCGGGGAGATGATCTGCCGTACCTGGCAGACCGCGCATGTGATGAAGTCCCGCTTTGGACGCGGCAGTTCGGCGCTGCCCGCGGACAACGAACGAGCCCGCAGGTACGTGGCCAAGTACACGATCTGCCCCGCCGTCGCGCACGGCGTCGATCACGAGGTCGGCTCGGTCGAGGCGGGGAAGATCGCCGACCTGGTGCTCTGGAAGCCGGCCTTCTTCGGCATCCGCCCGGACGCCGTCATCAAGTCCGGTGCGGTGGTGGGCGCCCCGCTGGGCGATGCTAACGCGTCCATCACCACGCCCGAGCCGGTGCTGATGCGTCCCGGTCTGCCGGGCCATCGGGCGTCCGCGGCCCATCTGTCGACGACCTGGGTCGCGCCGGCCGCGCTGGAGAACGGGCTTGGCGAACGGCTGGGGCTGCGCCGCCGGATCGCTGCCGTCCGCCCCACCCGTAACACCGGCAAGCGCGACCTGCCGAACAACACCGCCCTGCCGCGGATCGAGGTGGACCCGGAGACCTTCGCCATCAGCATCGACGGTGAGCGGGTCACCCCGCAGCCGGCGACCGAGGTGCCGCTCGCACAGCGGTACTGCATGTTCTGACGGCGGATGGGGCAGCGGATTCCGATGGACCTGGCAGCACTGGTACTTGCCGACGGCCGGCTGCCCACCGGCGGGCACGCGCAGTCCGCGGGTCTCGAGCCCGCGCTCGCCGCGGGCCTGACCCCCGGGCTGATCCCCGACTTCCTGGCCGCCCGGCTCGACACGGTCGGGTCCGTGGACGCGGCCTGCACGGTCCTGTCCCGGCGGGCCGCGCTGTCCTCCGACGAGCTCGGCCCGGCGCTGGCCCGGATCACGCACGAGTACGAGGCCCGTACCCCCAGCCCTCCGATGCGGGCGGCGTCCGCGCTGCTCGGGCGCGGGATGGTGCGGCTGGCCGAGCGGCTGTGGCCGCACCACGATCCCGTACAGGCGCTGCGCGCTCTGCCCCGGCCGCCGCGGCCGGTGGCGCTGGGCGTGGTCTGCGCGCTGGCCGGCCTCGACGACATCCAGTCGGCCCGGGTCTGCCTGTACGAGGACGCGCAGACCGTGGCGTCCGCGGCGCCGAAGCTGCTGCCCGTGGATCCGCTGGAGCCCGTGCGGTGGGTGCTGGACGCGGCCGACGTCATCGAGCGGGCGGCGGTCCGGGCCGTCGCCGTGAGCAGCCCCGAGGACATCCCCGCGACCGCCGCGCCGCTGACGGAGTTGTGGTCGCTGGATCATGCAGAACGAGAGCGGAGAATCTTCCATGCCTGAACCGACGGCCGTAGCCGGACACGATCACCCCCACCCCCCACGCGCCCTGCGCCTCGGGGTGGCCGGTCCGGTCGGCACCGGCAAGAGCACGCTGATCGCGACGCTGTGCCGTCGGCTGTCCGAGGAGTTGCGGATCGCGGTGGTCACCAACGACATCTACACCGACGAGGACGCCCGGTTGCTGCGGGCCGCCGGTGTGCTGCCCGTCGACAGGATCGTGGCGGTGGAGACCGGGGCATGCCCGCACACCGCGATCCGCGACGACGTCACCGCCAATCTGCTGGCCGTGGAGGACCTCGAACGCGCGTGGGCGCCGCTGGATCTGGTGATGGTGGAGAGCGGCGGCGACAATCTCACCGCGACCTTCAGCCCGGCCCTGGTCGACGCGCAGATCTTCAGCATCGACGTGGCCGGTGGAGGCGACGTCGCGCGCAAGGGCGGTCCGGGGATCGAGCGCGCCGACCTGCTGGTGGTGAACAAGACCGACCTGGGCCCCCATGTGGACGTGGATCCGGAGCAGATGGTGCGTGACGCGTCCACGGTGCGCGGCGGACTGCCGGTGGTGGCCCTGAGCCGGCGTGACGAGGCCAGCGTCGACCGGCTCGTGCAATGGGTGCGGGACACGGTCGAGGCCCATCGCCGCGGCGTCCTGGTGCCCGCCGATCCGGGCCCGATGGCACCGCACACGCACGCGCACGACGACAGCCTCGACGACGACCGGCACTCCCTTGAGCATGCTGACGACGTCCTCCACTCCCACTGACGCGGCCGGCGCCGCCACGTCAGGTGGCACGGTGCCGACCCGGGTACGCGCCGAGCTGCGCGGTGGACGTGTCGCCCTGCCCGTTCTGGAGGCCGGGGACACGCTCGTGCCCCGGGTGCTCGAGGTCGACGGGCCCCGGGTGCGGATCGCGCTCGTCGGGCGCCGGGCGACCCTGCTCGCGGGCGACCGGGTCGAGTTGGACGTCTCGGTCGGCGCGGGGGTCCGGATGGACATCGTGGAACCGTCCGGCACGGTCGCCTACGACGCACGCGGGAGGAGTTCAGCGTGGGGTGCGCGCATCGACGTCGCGCCCGGCGCGGCCCTGGCGTGGCGCGCGGCTCCGTTCGTCGTCGCCGATGGTGCCGTTGTCCGCCGCGACCTCGACGTCCAACTGGCCGACGGCGCAGTGGCGTTACTGTCCGAGCTGCTGGTCCTCGGCCGGTCCGGACAGTCCGGCGGCGCGCTGTACGCACGTCAGCGGATCCTCCACTCGGGCCGCTCACTGCTGGCCGACGACCTCGACCTGCGCGATGCGCGGGCGCGGGCCCGGCCCGGGATCCTCGGCCCGAACCGGGTGATCGGCACCGTCACCCTCCTCGGCCACCGACCGGCCTCCGCGCCGGTGTCCCCTGCCGCCCTGCTGGCCGGCCCGGGCGCCATGGCCAGGGTGGTCGCCTACGACGCGCATCGCGCACAGCCCGAGTTGGACCGCTGGTGGCACGCTTGGCGCCGCGTGCTTCAGGCCGAGGGGACGCTCAACGGGTCCTGAGGACGGTCGCTGTCGCGTCGCCGGACGAAGACGAGGGCCACCGGTGTCACCACCGCGGCCACGAGTCCGGCCGCGAACCCGTTGCCGTACAGGTTCAGCCCTCCGGCGAACGCGCCGGTGACCTGGCCGACCGAGACGTGCAGGAAGCCCGCCAACACCCCCCACTGGGGGCCGAACCGGCCGGCGACCGGCGCCAGACACGTACCGAACAGGGCCGCCCACACCACACCGGGGTCGGTGAAGCCGAACGGCTTGGCCAGCGCACCGAGCAGCACACCGACCATCACCGGCACGATGTTCACCGCGTGCTTGCCGCACGCGCCGAACCCGATGACGCTCACGATGCCGCCGACGACCGGACCATTGAAGTCGGCGCCGACGATCAGTACGAAGGCGGTGGCGATCACCCCCACCGCCGCCATGTTCAGCAGAGTGGGCCCGGCGCCGTCCGATGCGATGAAGTCCGCGGGGGCCTGTCCGGTACGGCGGTGCAGTGCCACGTATCCGTGCCACGGTCTGCGATCCAGGACGAAGGCCGCCGCGACCACGCCCAGCAGAATCACCGCGACCAGGATCAGCAACTCGGCGTCGTGCCCCGACGTCCACACCATCGGCGGCTGCGCGGCCAGGCCGTACGACTGGAAGACGGCGACCACCACCGTGCCGAGGACACCGGCCACGAAGCCCATGTTGTACAGAGTGAACCCGTTGTGCGCGCGGAAGAGTTGACGCGCGACAGGCGGCACCACGAACCCGATCAGCACGGCCGTCGCGAAGCCGAGCGGCACCGAAATCCACCGGTCCAGGGCGGAGTTGAACGCCACCTCGGAGAAGACCGGCGCCAGCGCGGTGGCGAAGATGGCGGTGGTGAGATAGTCACGGACCGGCTCACGACGGGCAGCGGCGTAGAGGCCGACACCCATGACGATGGGCCAGACATTCAGCACGGTCTTCCCGAACAGGCCGAAGCCGAGAAGCATGTAGAGGCAGCCGACCGCGGCGCCGTCGACACGCGCCCCGGTCAAGCGGTAGCCGGCGCAGGCGACGAGGGTGAGCAGACCCGTCTGAACAAAGGCTCCCCCCAGACCCCCCAGGTCGACGAAGTCCGTGATCAGAACATCCGGAGCGATCAGAATGCGTCCGACCCCGCGCACCACCTCCGCCGGCGGATCCACGAGAAACCCGAACGCGACGCACCCGAGCGCCGTCAGACTCAGCAGCCCCAAAAGGCACCGCTCACCCCTCATGTCATGACTTGTCCGCATACCTCATCTTGACACGACGATGTGTCAACTCCGCCAAACCACTCGTGAACAGGCGCTTCTCGCGGTTAGCGTCAGGATCATGACAGAGACGATCAAGACTGCGGCGCCACCCCGGCACCCCGTCCGCCAGCTCCTCGCCGCCTCCGTCGGCAATGCCGTCGAGTGGTACGACTGGTACGCGTACACGTTCCTGGCGACGTACATCGCCGATCAGGTGTTCCCGAAGGGGGCCGACAACTCGCTCGTACCGCTGCTCGCCACCTTCGCGGTGTTCGCGGTCGGGTTCTTCATGCGGCCGGTGGGCGGGCTGCTGATGGGGGCCGTCGCCGACCGGCGCGGGCGGCGGGCCGCGCTCACGGTGACCATTCTGCTCATGGGCGGTAGCAGCCTGCTGGTCGGCATCACCCCGACGTACGCCTCGGTGGGAGTGCTCGCGCCCGTCGTCCTGGTGCTCGCCCGGCTGCTCCAAGGGCTGTCCGTGGGTGGGGAGTTCGCGGCGTCGACGACGTTCCTCGTCGAGTCGGCGGGGCCGGGGCGGCGTGGGCTGTTCTCGTCCTTCCAGTATGTGTCCACGTCCATCGGGCAGTTGATCGCGTCGGGCGTCGCCGCGGTGCTGGTCGCCACGCTCGCCGAGGGGCAGATGGACGGCTGGGGGTGGCGGGTGCCGTTCCTGGCGGGGGCGGTGCTCAGCCTGGTCGGGTTCTGGATCCGGCAGGGCGCGCAGGAGACGCGGAGCGAGACGCACGAGCGGCCGGGGCTCTTCGACGCGCTCAAGCAGTACCCGCGGCAGTCGCTGCTCGTCTGCGGGATCACGGCGGGCGGCACCCTCGCGTACTACACGTGGACCTCGTACCTGCCGACGTACGCGGAGCTGAACACGAACATCGACAAGTCACAGGCGCTGACCGCGGGCACGATCTCGCTGGCCTTCTTCGCGCTGCTGCAGCCGGTCGGCGGGATGCTCTCCGACCGCTTCGGGCGCAAGCCGCTGCTGCTGTTCTTCGGGCTCGGGTTCGCGCTGCTGAGCGTGCCGCTGCTGCACTCGCTGACCGGGTCCTTCGCCTCGCTGCTGTTCACGCAGTGCGCCGGCATGGTGCTGCTCACCGGCTTCACTTCGATCTCGGCGGCGGTCAACGCGGAGGTGTTCCCGGCGCGGGTGCGGGCGGCCGGGATCGGGTTCCCCTACTCGCTGACGGTGGCGCTGTTCGGCGGCACGGCGCCGTACATGGGCACGCTGTTCAAGGACCTGGGGCACAGCGGCTTCTTCCCCTGGTACGTCGCCGTGCTGTGCCTGGTGTCCTCGGTGGTGTACCTGCGACTCCCGGAGAGCGCGCACCGGGAGCTCGATCGCTGAGCGGGTCGGGGCTCAGCCGCCGGAGGCCTGTCCGGCGGCGGCCCCGCGCTCCCGCTCCCCCGGCACCGGCGCGGGCACCGGCTCGGGAGCCGCGCCGGGGCGCATCATCACGCAGTCGAACTCGAGCACCCGGCCGGTGCTCTTCTCGCGGGTCACCGGGTACATGCCGGTGACCTCGAAGCCGTGGCCCTCGTATTCGGCGAGGGCCTTCTCCATGCGCGGGCTGTCTTCGTAGAGCCGCAGGAGCGCGACCTCCGACTGCAGGCCCACGAAATCGCCGACGCGCTCGCCGGCTCCGGCGAAGACCTCGAGGTCGTAGCCCTGCGTGTCCATCTTGAGATAGGGGCGGGGGTCGGAGATGCCGGCGAGGGCCTGGTCCATGAGGCCGTCGAGACGGGAGACCTGGATTTCCTCCGTGCGGCCCTTCGTGAACCGCTTGTACGCCGCGTTTCCGTAGTCGCTCGGGGGAAGCAGCGAGTTCATGGTGTTCCACTCGACGTACATGGGCCGGAGTTCGTCCGAACGGCCGAGTCCGCAGGGGAAGACGTGCCAGTCCGGGTCCCCATCGGCGCGCTTCCGCAATTTCTCCAGGAAGCGGGGAACGGGTTCGAAGGATACAATGCGGCCTTTGTATCCGAACTGCCTGAGGCGCTTTCCGTACTGCCCGACGTTGGCCCCCACGTCGAATACGCAGTTCACGCCGTAGTGGTCGAGCATCTCGACGACGTGACGGCTGCAGAGACAGTCGGAAGCCGCCTTCTGGAAGTCCTGCTCCGGCATGCCCGACTTCCGCTGGTCCACGACCAGATGGACGCCGCCGCCGAGGTCGGTACTGGTCCACTTCCCATGACGCCGGTGCACAAGGACCGCTGCTCCAGGAGCCAGGTCGATGATCTGGGCCCCGGTCCGAGAGAGGCCGTTCAGCAGTGTCCGGTACAGAGAAGCCATGGCCGACACCGTCGCAGACATGAACCGAAACCCTGGTATGGCCCGGCCCGCGTCACTCGAAACAGTGACGCCCCGCTCTCCGTGCGATATTCGTATCGGCGAGTGACCATAGGAAGTGCGTTTCCCGCGAAGGACGTAAACGCCACCAGGTTACGAACCCTCTCCTCGGAACGGTCCGAGCGCACGGATTGACAGACCTACATGACCCACATAAAAGTCACGGTTATCATTCCGACCCACAACACTGGCGAAGACGTCATGGTGGGCCTCACCGCACTGCGGAAACAGACCATGCCCCGCACGGACTTCGAAGTGCTCTACGTCGACGACTGCTCCTCGGACGACACGGTCGCATTCCTGGAAAGGGAACTGGCCGGCGAGGACACCATGCGGGTCGTCCCGATGGCCACCAATTCGGGCTGGCCCGGCCGCCCCCGCAACACCGGGGTCGCCCGCGCGCGCGGCGAGTACGTGCACTTCGTCGACGACGACGACTGGCTCTCCCCGCAGGCGCTGGAGCGGCTCTACGCGCGCGCCAAGGAGACCGACGCCGACATCGTGATCGGGCGCATGGCGGGGCACGGCCGCGGCGCCCCGCGGGCCCCGTTCGCCAGGCCGCTGGAGCGGGGGTCCGTGCGCGAGAACCCCGTACTGCTGGGCAGCATGACCGTCCACAAGCTGTTCCGCCGGCAGTTCCTCCTCGACCACGAGCTGCGCTTCGAGGAGGGCCGGGTACGGCTCGAGGACCATCTGTTCACGCTGCGGGCCTATCTGCTGGCCAAGCAGGTCAGCACCGTGTCGGACTACACGACGTACCACTGGGTGCGGCACCGCGACGGCAGGCACAACATCAGCTACACCCCCATCGAGCCCGCCCCTTACATAGGCTCGGTGCGGCGCATCATCGCGCTGCTGCACGCCCCGGACACGCAGGTGGCGGACGATGAGATGCGGCACCGGTTCACCGCCAACTGGTACGGCAGCAAGGCCCTGAAGCGGCTCACCGGGAAGGGGTTCCTCGGGCAGGAAGAGGAGCGTCGCGCGGCCTGGCGACAGCAGGTCATCGACCTCGCCGCCGACCTGCCCACCGCCGTCGACCGCCATCTGCCGGAGCGTCTTCGCGTGCTCTCCCGCCTGTGCCGCTCCGGCGACCACGAGGGCATCCAGGCCTACACCCGGTACGAGAGCGAGGTGCGGCACCTGCCGAAGGTCGAGGAGACGGTCCGGCAGGGCGAGGTGCTGCACGTCCGTACGCGCACGTCACTGGTGCGGACCGACCCGGAGACGGGCGAGAGCACCCCGCTCCTGTTCCGCCGCACCGTGCACGAGACGCCGTCCGGCAAGAAGCGGGTGCGCTGGATCTGGCAGCCGCCCGCTCCCCTGGACGAGCTTCCCGGGCTCGCCCCCGCGCTCGACTTCACCCAGCCGCTCAAGAAGGCCAAGGCGCAGGGCCTCGTGCACCACAAGGCGGGCGGCACCCAGCTCGTGGTGGCCACCGGGACGTCCACGCTGCGGCCCACCGCGCACGAGGCGGACCCCGACCTGTGGGAGATGCACTGGACGACGGAGTGCACCATCGATCCCGCCGGCGTCGACGAGATCTCCGGGCCGCTGGAGAGCGGCACCTGGCACGTGTGCCTGCGCCTGAACGTGGGCGGCTGGCTCAGCTCGCCGCGTCTGTCCGGGGTGACACTCTCCGTGCCGGGCGCCGCGAAGCCGGTGGTGGCCGACCGGCAGCGGCCCGCGCCCCAGCGCCACCCCCTGCACGGCGTCGCGAAGGTGGCGGTGCCCGTGCTGCGCCGGGTGTTCCCCGCCGCCGCGTATCTGGCGCTGCGCGACCGGTACCGGCGGCTCCCCGCGTTCGGCGGGAGACCCGCTCCGGTCTCGGTGGCCCTGCAGGAGCTGCAACGCGCCAAGCAGGCGCAGGCGCTCAGTGTTTCCAGTACCCGCAGAACATGATGCGGTCCTTCGGTACCCCCTGAGCCACCCAGTGCCGGCGCAGCCCGGTGGCGAGCCCCGACTCCCCTACCGCCCAGCCGTACAACGGGCCGCCGGAGAGCGGCAGTTCGCGGGCCCGTGCGAGGGCGGCCGCGCCGGGTACGGACGTGGGCGTGTCACCCCGGTCGACCCAGACGACCTCGACGCCGGGCGGCGCCGTGAGTTTCTGGCGGTCCTCGGGGGCCGGTACTTCCGCGACGGCCCAGCCCGTGGTGTCGGCGGGCAGCGAGGCGAGCACTCCGGCGAGCGCGGGCAGGCCCGACTCGTCGGCGGCGAGGGCGACTTGGCGGATTCCATCGGGCATGTTGAAGCCGGTGCCCTCGTCGACGAGGACGACCGCGTCACCCGGCCCACAGGTGCGCGCCCAGGTCGCGGCGGGGCCGGCCGTGGCCTCGGCGTCGCGTCCGTGGAGCACGAAGTCGACGTCCAGCTCCGGGCCTTGGGGCCCTTCGGCGCGGTGGGCGCGGACCGTGTAGTTGCGCAGGACGGGGCGGGTTCCCTTGGGGCCGCCGAGGATCTTCAGGTAGCTGACGGTGGTCAACCGGTCCGGGATCCGGCCGAGCGAGGCGTCCGCGTCGGGGCCCGCCGGGAGGAAGAGGCGAAACCACTGGTCGTATCCCATCGGCCGGAAGTGCGCGATGTCGCCGCCTCCGAGGGTGACGCGGACGAAGTGCGGCGAGAGGTGTTCGCTGCGCAGGACGTGCAGGCGCAGGGGCCGCGCCGACTCGGGCTTGACGCGGGTGGCGGTGATGTTGCCGCGCTGCATGTGCGCCTCCGTTCAGCGGTGCGCGCGGGCAGCCGCGGCGTCGAGGAGTTCCTGGATGCGGTGGCCCACTTCGTGGGGGCCGATCGCGTGCCGGGGGAAGGCGATGCGGATGTCCTCGCACTCCTCGGCGGCGCGTTCGAGGCGCAGGACGAGGCCCCTGCGGTCGAGGCGTACGGGGCGGATGTCCGCCACGTCGGACAGGTCCAACTCGCCTACGGTCTCGGCAAGTTGGATGAGGAGGTCCGCGTGGCCCGTGTCCAGGTGCGAGAGCAGTTCCGCCTCGACCCCGGCCAGCGGGTCGGGCGCCGCCGCGGCGAGTTCCGTCACGTCCAGGACGCGCACCGAGTCGTCCTCGGCGAAGGCGGCCCGCGCCGGGCGGAACACCAGGGTGTCGGGGCCCGCACCCCCGAGGCGTCCGCTGAAGGCGAGGCGGGCCCGCACCCGGTCACGGACGACGACGGGGGCCACGTCCGTGAACTCCGCGTACGCGGCGAGGCCCGAGTGCGGCGCCGTGGCGAGCGCCGCGGTCAGCCGCGGATCCTCGGGGTCGAGCAGGATGAGCCGGGACGCGGCGTCCACGGCGTAGAGCCCCACGCAGTCGAGCCGCAGCCGGGCCTCGGTCGTGGTGGTCAGGGTCAGGGTCAAGGTGTCGGCCGCGGCGAGGATCGTCCGCGCCCGCTCGGCGGGGGTGAGCTCCTGGTGCGCCACTGGGTTGACCATCTCCACTCCAAACTTAGGTAAGGCTCACCTTACTCACGCGTGAGGTCCAGTGTCACCCCCACCCCCAGGGCGTCATGCACCGGTGCCCTGGGGAACGAATGTGATGCGGGCCAGGCGGACACCACCGCCCAGCCGCACGCGCAGATCACGCACTCCGTTGGCGACGAAGGGGGCCTCGACCGTGACGTAGTCGTACGGTCCGCCGGTCGCGGGCGCTTTGACGGGGCCACCACCGACCACGTCCACGAACCCCTCGCCCGCGACGTCGAGGCGTACGGCCGAGATGCCGTGCGTTCCGAAGTCGCAGTCGGCGTAGAGGAGTTCGCCTTCTCCGGTGATGGCGTCGCCGTCCGTCCTCGTGCGGTCGACGATCTCGATGCCGCCGCGCATCTCGTCGTACGTCGCCACGTCCAGGCCGTCGGTGAGGACGGGGCGCGGCGCCGGTTCTTCGCCGGCCACGCGGAGGGTCTCGGTGAGGCGGATGTCCGTGCTGGAGGCGCCGACGAGCAGTTCGTACGGTCCGGCGGCGACGCTCCAGCGGCCGCGTGCGACGTCCCAGTGGCCGAACTCCGCGAGCGGAACGCGGAAGGTGGCCCGCTCCGACTCCCCAGCGCCCAGGGTGATGCGGCGGTGTCCGACGAGCTGGCGGCGTGGGCGCGGCACGGCGGCGTCCACCGCCCGCAGGTACAGCTGAGGCACCTCGTCCGCCGTGCGCGGGCCCGTGTTCGTGACGGTGAAGGTGACTTCCACCGTCGCCTCGTCCGGGCAGGACACGAACAGCGCGGCGTAGGTGAACGGCGCGTAGGACAGGCCGTGTCCGAAGGAGTAGAGGGGGGTGCCCTCGAAGTAGAGGTACGTCTGGCGCGAGCCGATGATGTCGTAGTCCAGGAGGCCGGGCAGGTCGGTGTCGGCCGCGTACCAGGTCTGCGGGAGCCGGCCCGCCGGGCTGATGTCACCGGCGAGGACGCGGGCGAGCGCGCGGCCCGCGGCCTGGCCGCCGTGCGCGGTCCACAGCAGGGCGGGCAGTTCGGTGTGCGCGTCGGGGACGGCGTACGGGTACGAGGAGACCAGGGCGAGGGCCGTGCGTGGGTTGGCGGTGCGGGCCGCGCTCCACAACTCGGCCTGATGCGGCGGGAGTTCGAGGGTTGTGCGGTCCTCGGTCTCGCGGCCGTTGATGTGCGGGTCGTTGCCTGCGAAGACGAGGACCACGTCCGCTTCGGCGGCCGCGGCGGCCACGGCGTCGGCGCCGCGCTCCATGACATCGAGTTCGAAAACCGTGCCCTGGTCGGCAACCTTCAGGCCGTCGGCGGCGACCGACACGTACCGACCCGTCCCGGCGTGCTTGAGGAGGTGCCCGTCCTCGTGCGGTTCGAGCGTGAACGTCTCCTGGACGACCCAGCCGCCCGGCTGCTCGGCGGAGGCCCGGACGTATCCGTCGTCGGCGACCGAGAGGTAGCGGCCGTCTGGCGCGCGGAGCGTGAGGACGCCGGATCCCCAGTCGGCCAGGGCGAGTTCGGTGCCGTCGGCGGACGGCGAGACGTGCAGCGGGGCGAGGTCGGTCCGGCCTGCGATCAGCGCGGGGTCGAGGGCGGCGGCGGAGGCGTCGGGCGCCGCCTCCTCCGGCGCGTCGGGGACACACACCCCTCCCTCGGCGCACCGCAGCCGTACCCGGTCCACGCCCTCCGCGTACGTGACCCGGTCCACGCCGAACCGCTCCCGCAGCCCGTCGAGGGGTGTCGAGCGGCGGATGAGAGTGCCGCTGTACCAGTCCGTCTTGCACTCGTCGGCGAGCAGGCCGACGGCCGCGATCCGGGTGTGCGCGTCGAGCGGCAGCAGGCCGTCGTTCTTGAGCAGCACGATCGCCTGCTCGGCGGCCTCCTGGGCGAGCGCGCGATGCGCCTCGGTGTCAAAGTCCCGTACGTCCGCGAAGGGGTCGGTGTCGGCGAACTCGCCCAGTCGGGCCCGCACTTCCAGCTGTCTGCGCACGGCCGCGTCGATGTCGGCCTCGGAGATCAGACCCTGGTCGTAGGCGCGCCGCAGCCGCCCGACGATCGTCGAGGAGTCGGTGCCGTGGTCGGTGAAGCTGTCGACTCCGGCGCGCAGGGCGGCGGCGACGGCCCCCTCGTGGGTGGCGAAGTAGTGCTCGGAGTCGACGAGGTTGCTGGGCGCGCCCGCGTCGGAGCAGACGAGGAGTTCCTGGTCGGTCCAGGTCCGCAACTGTTCGCGCAGGTACGGCGATACGTGGTTGGGGCGGCCGTTGACGAGGTTGTAGGCGGGCATGACACCGGCCACCGCCCCCGCCTCGACGGGCCGCTTGAACGCCCGGAGGTCGTACTCGTGCAGCACGCGTGGGCGCACGGAGGCGTTGGAGGTGTCGCGGTCGGTCTCGTTGTTGTGGGCGAGCCAGTGCTTGAGGACGGGGGCCGTGCGCCAGTACTCGGGGTGGTCGCCGCGCAGGCCCCGCGTGTACGCCGTGGCGATCGCGGCGGTGAGGTGCGGGTCCTCGGCGTAGCCCTCCTCGTTCCTGCCCCACAGCGGGTTGCGCAGCAGATTCACCACGGGCGCCCATACGTTGGGGCCGACCCGGTCGTCGCGCCGCCGCATGGCGCGGGCCTCTTTCGACACCACGGCGCCGATCCGGTGCAGCAGCTCGTCGTTCCAGGTGGCGCCGAGGCCGACCGCCTGCGGGAAGACGGTGGCCTCGCCCATCCACGCGACGCCGTGCAGCGCCTCCTGCCCGGTGCGGAACGCGGCGAGGCCGAGGCGCGGGACGCCGGGCGTGAACTGGTGCAGGAGCGCGAGGCGTTCGTCGAGGGAGAGCCGGGCGAGCAGCCCGTCGACGCGCTTGCTGTCGGGAGCTGCGGGTTCCGGGCGGGGCGCGGTTCTGTCGATCACGTGGAGGTCCCTTGGCGAAGGAGATCGGGATGGATTCGAAGCGCTTCGATGCTCGGTAACCCCCTCATCGTGTGTCAAGTGGACGGCAGCTGTGGGTCGTTGAGGAATTCCACGCACCTGTCTTGTCGCCGTGGGAGCGCTCCCTTAACCTCACTGCAACATCGAAGCGCTTCGACATTTGCGCCGAGTCGTCATCCCCGAAGGGTTGCTCCCATGACGCCGAACTCCCCCTCCACCGGCCCCGGTCGGAGAAGCTTCCTCGCCTCCACCGCGGTCGCCGCCGCGGCCGTGGCCGGCGGCGTGCCCCTGCTCTCCGCGTGCGGGAGCACGGCCGAAACGGGCGAGGGGACGACCTCGGGGAAGTCGGCGAAGAAGCTGCTGCCGACGTATGCGGCGCGCCCCATCGTCACCCCCGACATCGCGTCGAAGAACGGCTCGTGCGCCGGTTTCACCGGCAAGGTGGACCTGGCGAAGCTGGAGACGTCCGTACCGAAGAAGCTCGGCACCGGAGCCCAGGTGAAGGTCATGGCCCCGTTCTGGGGACCACCGCCGAAGGCCGACTGCGAGTACTACACCGCGCTCAACGAGGCCTCTGGTGTACAGGTCGACTGGCAGAACCAGGACGGCAACACCTACGGCGAGAAGATCGGCGCGGTGCTCGCCTCCAGCTCGCTGCCCGACGTGCTGATCGTGCCCGGCTGGGAGCTTTCGGGGAAGATCCCAGCCGCGCTCGTCGCGAAGATGATGGACCTCGGCCCGTATCTGGCCGGCAGCAAGGTGCGCGACTATCCGAACCTGGCCGCCATCCCGGAGGACGCCTGGCGGCGCGGCATCTTCGGCGGCAAACTGCGCGGCATCCCGTACCCGTACTCGCGCCTCCCGAACATCGCGCCCTTCTACCGCAAGGACCTCTTCGGCAAGAACGGCTGGGAGCCGCCGAAGTCGGCGCAGGAGTTCTTCGACCTCGCCAAGGAGATGACCAGCAAGAAGGCGGGGGTGTACGGCTGCGACGACATGAAGTGGTCGGCCTTCAACTTCTTCGGTTCGCTCGGCGGCAGCGAGAAGGCGCTCGGCTGGAAGATGCAGGGCAAGAAGCTCGTCAAGCGCCTGGAGAGCGACGAGTATCTGGAGGCGCTGTCCTGGACGCGCAAGCTGTACGCCGCCGGGGTCGTGCACCCCGAGGCGAAGGCGCAGACCGGTGACGGCCTGCTCCGCTTCACCAGCGGCAAGGTCATGATGTGCAACGCCGACATCGCCTACTGGTACGGCAAGAGCGCGGAGATGCAGGGCAGCAAGGCGTTCCCGGACTTCGAGATGGCCGCGATGGACATCTTCGGGCACGACGGCGGCGACCCGACGCTCTATGCGGGCACGCCCGCCAACGTATGGGCCTTCGTCCGCAAGAACGCGTCCAAGGAGATCGTCAAGAACGTCCTGGCCGCCGCCAACTACACGGCCGCGCCCGTCGGCACAAAGGAGCACATGCTCGCCTACTACGGCGAGGAGGGCACCCACTTCACGGTCGAGGACGGCGTCCCGACGAAGACGAAGAAGGGCAACGCGCAGGTGGTCAGCTCCTGGCAGATGCTCTCCGGGCCCGCCCCGTTCTTCGCGTACCCCGACTTCCCGGACATCACCAGGGCGATGTGCGAGTGGCAGCAGCGCATGGGCGCGTTCGTGAAGAAGTCGCCGTTCTACGGCATGACGATCGTCGAGCCCACGCGGTACGCCACCCTGGAGGACAAGTTCGAGCAGTTGGAGGACGACTACGTCCGCGGCAACAAATCGCTCGGCGACGTGCAACAGGCGATCAGTGACTGGAAGTCGCGGGGCGGCGACAAGCTGCGCGACTGGTACAAGAAGCTTCTCGACGAGAACGGCGCGAACGGCGACGCGTCCTGATGGCGCTGGAGACCCAACGCCCGCCCCGGTCCGCCGCCACCTCCGTCAAGAACAAAGCCAAAGCCAAAGCCGACGCGGGCGGGGACGGCGGCATCACCTGGCGGACCAGGCTGCGCCGCGACCGCACACTGATCCTGATGACCGTGCCCGTCATCGTCCTGCTGCTCGTCTTCAACTACCTTCCGCTGCTCGGCAACGTCATCGCGTTCCAGGACTACAACCCGTACGTCTCCACCAACGGCGTCACGGCGATCCTGCACTCGCCGATGGTGGGCCTCGAACAGTTCCAGAAGATGCTCGAGGACTCCGACTTCTGGAACGCGCTCCAGAACACCCTCGTCCTCTTCCTCATCCAACTGCTGCTGTTCTTCCCCGTGCCGATCGCGCTCGCGCTGCTCATCAACAGTGTGATCAGGCCGCGGGTGCGGGCCCTGTCGCAGGCGATCCTCTACCTGCCGCACTTCTTCTCGTGGGTGCTCGTCGTCACCGTCTTCCAGCAGATGTTCGGCGGCGCCGGGCTGATCGCGCAGCTGCTCCAGGACCACGGCGTCGACGGCTTCGACCTGATGACGGACGCCCGGATCTTCAAGTACCTGCTCACCGCGCAGATGGTCTGGAAGGACGCCGGCTGGGGCATCATCGTCTTCCTCGCGGCCCTCGCCTCCGTCAGCCCCGAGCTGTACGAGGCGGCGGCGATGGACGGCGCGAACCGCTGGCGACGCATGTGGCACGTCACGCTGCCCGCGCTGCGCCCGGTGATCGCGCTGCTGCTCGTCCTGCGCGTCGGCGACGCGCTCACCGTCGGCTTCGAGCAGATCCTGCTGCAACGCAGGGCGGTGGGCGCGGGCGCCTCCGAAGTGCTCGACACGTACGTGTGGAGCACCGGCATCCAGAACGGCGACTTCAGCTACGCGGCGGCGGTCGGCCTGGTGAAGGGCGTGGTCGGGATCTGTCTGGTGCTCGCGGCCAACAAGTTCGCCCATCTGCTCGGCGAGCAAGGTGTGTACAAGAAGTGAGGGTGGACAAGAAATGAGCGTCACCGTCGAACGCCCCCGCCCACGCGGGCAGTGGCAGGCGCCCGAGCGCCCGGTGTGGGAGGAGCCGCCGACCCGGGCGGGCCTCGGCGCCAAGGGTCTGATCCTCGCGGTGTGCTGCATCGCCGTGCTCGGACCGCTGTGGGTGGTGGTCGTCACGAGCCTCTCGCCGCGGCACGTCATCGACTCGGCGGGCGGCCTGGTGCTGTGGCCCGAGGCCATCACCTTCGTCAACTACCAGGAGCTGCTCGGCGGCGGCCAGGTCAGCCGGGCCATGCTGGTCTCCATCGGGGTGACCGGTGTCGGCACGGTGTTCTCGATGGGGGTGTCGGTCCTCGCCGCGTACGGGCTCTCGCGGCCGGGCTCGTTCGCGCACCGGGCGCTTCTGATGGCGCTGCTGACGACGATGTTCTTCAGCGCCGGGCTCATCCCGACGTACCTTCTTGTCCAGACGCTCGGCCTGACCGACAGCTATCTGGCGCTGATCCTGCCGAGCGCGGTGAGCGTGTTCAACATCCTGGTCCTGCGCGGGTTCTTCATGAACATCTCGCAGGAGCTGACGGACAGTGCCCGCATCGACGGGGCCGGCGACCTCAGGATCCTGTGGACGATCGTGCTGCCGCTGTCCCGCGCGGTGGTCGCCGTCATCTCGCTGTTCTACGCGGTGGCGTACTGGAGCGCCTGGTTCAACGCGATGATCTACATCGACGACCCGACGAAACTGCCGCTCCAGAACGTGCTGATGCAGCTCGTGCAGAAGAACTCGGCGCTGCCGACGGGCCTGAGCCAGGCGGTCAACGCGGGTGAACTCTCCGCGCTGGGGCTCCAGATGGCGATGATGGTGCTGGCTCTCGCGCCGGTCGCGGTCGCCTCCCCGTTCGTCCAGCGGCACTTCAAGAAGGGGATGCTCATCGGGGCGGTGAAGGGGTGAGCGCCGTGCGGGAGATCGCCGAGGGCGGGCGCCTGTTGTTCGGCGGTGACTACAACCCCGAGCAGTGGCCCGAGGAGGTGTGGGCCGAGGATGTCCGGCTGATGAAGGAGGCCGGGGTCAACTCGGTCACCGTGGGCGTGTTCGCGTGGGCGCGGCTCGAACCCCGGCCGGGAGCCAGGGAGTTCGGCTGGCTCGACCGCCTACTGGATCTGCTGCACGCGCACGGCATCGGCGTCGTCCTCGCCACCCCGACCGCGTCCCCGCCGCCGTGGCTGGGGCGCCTGTACCCGGGGACGCTGCCGCGCGACGAGCACGGGCACACCGTGTGGTGGGGCTCGCGCCAGCACTTCTCCCACTCCTCCGCCGCGTACCGCCGGCATGCCGGCGCGGTCACCGAGGACCTCGCCCGGCGCTACGGCCACCATCCGGCGCTGCGCATGTGGCACATCAACAACGAGTACTGCACGTTCGACTACGGCGACGAGTCCGCGCGCGCCTTCCGCGACTGGCTGCGCGCGCGGTACGAGACCCTCGACGCGCTCAACACGGCCTGGGGCACGCCCTCTTGGGGCCAGCACATCGAGACGTGGGCGGATGTGATCCCGCCGCGCCGCGCCCAGTACCTGCGCGGCCCGACGCAGCTCCTCGACTTCCGCCGCTTCACCTCCGACGCCCTCCTCGCGTGCTACGTCGCCGAACGCGATCTCGTACGCCGCCACACGCCCGACCACATCCCGGTGACGACCAACTTCATGCCGCTGTGGACCGGGCAGGACGCGTGGGAGTGGGTGCGGCACGAGGACGTCGTGTCCGTCGACGTGTACCCGGATCCGCGCGACCCGGGGGCCGGTCAGTACAACGCGATGCTCGCCGACATGACGCGCAGTCAGTCCGCTGGCGGGCCGTGGATGTTGATGGAGCAGGCGGCGGGTGCGGTGAACTTCCGCCCGGTCAACTCGCCCAAGCCGCGCGGCCTGAACCGCCTCCTCTCCCTCCAGTCCGTGGCGCGCGGCGCCGACGCCGTCTGCTACTTCCAGTGGCGCCAGTCCCGGCAGGGCGCGGAGAAGTTCCACTCGGCGATGCTCGGGCACGCGGGCGCGGCGGGTCGGTCGTTCGCGGAGGTCAAGCGGATCGGGGTGGATCTCGCACGGTTGGGGTCGGCGGTCGCCGGGACGCGCCTCACCGCCGACATCGCCGTGCTGCACGACTGGCACTCGTGGTGGGCCGGCGGCCAGGACGGCAGGCCGTCGGCGCACGTCGCATACGAGGAGGTGGTGCGGGCCTGGCACCGAGCACTGTGGGAGGCGCACCTCACGGTCGACTTCGCACACCCCGAACACGAGCTGTCCGCCTACCAGTTGGTGGTCGTTCCGCAGCTGTACCTCCTGACGGACGCGGCGATCGACAACCTGGTGGCGTACGTGCGCGGGGGCGGGGCGCTGGTGTGCGGGTTCTTCACGGGGGTCGCCGACGTGGACGACCGGGTGCGGCCCGGCGGCATGGACGCGCGGCTGCGCGAGTTGCTCGGTATCCGCACTCTGCACGAGTGGTGGCCACTGGAGCCAGCGGAAACCGTTGACTGCGGCGAATTCACCGGCACGCTGTGGTCGGAGGAGCTGACGGCGGCGGCCGACGCCGAGGTCACGGCGGCGTACCGCGGCGGCGAGCTCGACGGCCTGCCGGCCGCCCTGCGCCGCGGCCGCGCCCGCTACCTGTCCACGCTCCCGCGACCCGGGGCCCTACGGGCGCTGCTCGCGGACGCGGCCCTCGAAGCGGGCGTACGGCCTCCACTGGCCGGCCTCCCCGCAGGGGTGGAGGCCGTACGTCGCGGGGAACTGCTGTTCCTGCTGAACCACGGGCGGGACGAGGTGACGGTCGCGCTCGCGGAGGGCGGGCGGGACCTGTTGACGGGGGCACGGGTCGAGGGGACGGTGACGCTCGGCCGGTTCGGCGTCGCCGTACTGGAGCCGGTGGCGCCGGCTGCGGGGGCCCGGTGATCCCCGAGCACCCCCACGGCACCTGGGAGACCGCGCCCGCCGACCGTTGGGAGGACGCCTACCTCGGTGGGAACGGGCGCCACGGCGTCCTGGTCTTCGGTGATCCGCGCGACGACCGGGTCGTCGTCACGCATCACCGTCTGGTCCGGCCGGACGGTGGCCCGCAGCCGGGGCCGCCCGCGCTCGCGCATGAACTGCCGCAGCTCCAGGACCAGTTGCTCGCCGGTGACGCCACCGCGGCCGAGCGGTTCACGGACGGGCGGCCGCTGCGGTGGGTGCGCGCGTTCCATCCGGCGTTCCAGGTCCGCTTCGTGCGGGACGAGGACGGGGCGGCGCGCGGCTACCGGCGCGCGGTCGACTTCGCGACGGGGGTGGTCGAGGCGCGGTGCGGCGGCTGGCGTTCGCGGGTGTTCGTGCCGCGGGCGGACGACGTGGTCGTGCAGCACGTGAGCGGGCCCGGCCTCGACGGGGACCTGGCGCTCGACCCGCACCTCAGCGGTGTCCCCGGCGGGCTCGGTATCGGCCGTGGCGCGGTGCTCACCCCGTACGGCGCCCGGCTCACGCTGCGCTGCCGCTACCCGGACAGCGACCTCGGCTTCACCGGCGTGACCCTTGCGGTGGTGCGGGACGGGCGCGCCTCGGTGGGCGGCACGGGGCTGCGCGTCGAGGGCGCGGGTGAGCTGCTTCTCCTGACCCGGGTCCGCAGACACGCCGGGGAGCTGGACACGGCGGGCGAGGCGAGCGCGCTCGCGGACCTGATCGACGCGAGCGGCTCCCCCGACGCGACGTACGACGCTCTCCTCGCCCGCCACGAGGCCCTGCACCGGCCCGCCTACGAACGCGTCACGTTCGACCTCGACGCCCCGCGCCACCAACGTGGCCTGCCCGGAAGCGAGTTACTGGCCCGCGCGTCGAGCCCGGCCCTCCTTGAGCGGCTGTTCGCGGCGGGCCGTTACCACCTGCTCAGCTCCTCGGGCGCCCTGCCGCCCCGGCTGACCGGGCTGTGGACCGGCGAGTGGGACACGGCGTGGTCGGGCGCGTTCACCACGGACGCGAACCTGAACCTCCAGACGGCGTCGGCGGTCGCCTGCGACCTGCCAGAGACGGTCGAATCCCAAGGGGCTTTCATCCAGGGCCAGTTGGCGCACTGGCGGGACAACGCGCGGCTGATCTTCGGCGCCCGCGGCATCGTCGCGCCCGCGCACAGCGACGGCGAGTCGGGACACGCGTACCACTACCAGCACGCGTACCCGATGCACCTGTGGACGGCGGGCGCCGACTGGCTGCTCGAACCGCTCATCGAACAGGCCGAGGCCACCGGCGAGCGACTCACATGGCTCGCGGCCGCCGTCACCGAACTCGCCGTGTTCTACGAGGACTTCCTCACGCGGACTGGCCCCGACGGGCGGATCGCGATCGTGCCCTCCTACTCACCGGAGAACCGGCCCGCGAACGCGAGCTGGGGCACCGTCAACGCCACCATGGACATCGCGGCGGCCCGGCACGCGCTGCGCACCGCCGCCGCCTGGCACCCGGGCCCGGACGGCGACCGCTGGGCCGCACTCGCCGACCGGCTCCCCGACTACCGGGTCAACGAGGACGGGGCGCTGGCCGAGTGGGCGTGGCCGGGCCTCGACGACGCTTACGACCACCGGCACCTCAGCCACCTGTACCCGGTGTGGCCGCACCACGACATCAACCCGTACGACACCCCGGACTTGGCGAAGGCGGCGCGCCGGGCGCTCGAACTGCGCGGCGCCGAGAACGACTCCGCGCACGGGCATCTGCACCACGCCCTGATCGCGGCCCGGCTGCGCGACGCGCCCCGCGTCACCGACTGCCTGCGGCGCGTCCTGACCAGCGACTATTTCCACACATCACTGATGAGTGCGCACTACCCGCGCCGCGACGTCTACAACGCGGACGCCGCGCACACCCTGCCCGCGCTGATCACGGAGGCCCTCCTCCAGTCCACGCCCGAGCGCCTGGTGCTGCTGCCCGCACTCCCCGCCGACTGGCGGCGGGGAGCACTACGGGGCCTGCGCACGCGGTTCGGCGCGCGGGTGGATCTGCGGTGGGGCAGCGGCACCTGCACGGCCCTCGTCCGGCCGCACCGGGACGCGGACGTGGAGCTCAAGACCCCTGCGGGCGACGCGGGGCGGATCCGTCTGGACGCGGGTGTGGAGCGCGAACTCAGCCTGCCCACGCGGTAGTTACAGCAGCGCGGCGAGCTCGCCCAGCACCCGCGCCGCCGGCGCCGGGTCGACCAGCCACTTCAGGTGGCTGCTGTCGATGGTGCGGACGCGGAAGGGGTTGTCCGGGGTCAGTGCGTCGCCCTCGCGGATCAGCCGGTCCTGGAGGGCGGGCGGCAGGCTGGTGTCACGCGAGAGACGGACGTACGTCTTCGGGATGCGGCCCCACGTCTCGGCCTGCGCGCGGTCGTCTCCGGTGCCGACGTCGAGGTTCTCGTCGGGCTGGAAGGTGTTGAGGAACGTACGGAACTCGTCGTCGGTTCCGTCGGCGAAGAAGGCCGACCTGAATGCGTCGAGCGCCTTCTCGTCGGCGGTGCGGAAGTTGACGCGCAGCAGGCCGAGTTCGGCCGGGTCGCCCGCCATGGCGAGGCCGAGCGCGGCGACGTCGACCGAGGCCATCTCCGGTTCGGCGTGGTAGTCGCCCACGCTGAGGTCGACCGGGCACCAGGAGGCGACGTAGACGATGTGATCGATGAGGTCGGGGCGCCGGTTGGCGGCGGCCGTGGCGGTGACGCCGCCGCGGCTGTGCGAGACGAGGATGACCGGGCCGTTCTCCTTGGCCCGTTCCAGGACGCGGATCACGTGCTCGGCGTTGTCGGCGAGGGTGACTCCCTTGATGGAACCGGGAATTGACGCGAGACCCGCCGGGTCCTGCGGGGACTGGTACGCGGCCGGGTAGGTCGCGGCGAAGCCGTGTCCCGGCAGGTCGACGGCGACCGAGCGGTGTCCGAGCAGGCCGAGTTCCGCCTGGAGCGGCGCGAAGGAGAAGGAGTTGGCGAATGCTCCATGGACGAGGACGTACGTCGGCTGCACAGGCACGCTCACTTTCTGAGGCTTTCCTGACGCTTCAGGACCGGATGTGCCGATCCTAACCGGCGGGCGGCGCCTGTGCCGCGCTTTCCCTGACCGTCAACTCGGGCGCCAGCAGCACGACTTCCTCCGCCGAGCCGCGGCCCTCGATCTGCGCGACGACCTGCTCCACCGCGCGCCGCCCCATCTCCTGCGCGGGCACGGCGACCGAGGTGAGCGGCACCGACGCATGCCGCGCGACCTGCTCGGGGCAGACGGCGACGACCGACACGTCCTCGGGGACCGCGCGCCCGGACTGCCGCAGCAGGGCGAGCAGCGGGTCGGTGGCGGCCTCGTTCTGGACGACGAACGCGCTGGTGCCGGGGCGCTCGTCGAAGATCCGCGACAACGTTGCCGACACCGAGGCGTAACTGCCCTCGCAGGGGCGGTGCAGGAGCCGCAGGCCGAGTTCGGCGCTGCGCCCGCGCAGGCCCGTCAGGGTGCGCTCGGCGAAGCCGGTGCGGCGCTCGTAGACGGCGGCGGCCTCGCCGATGACAGCGATCTCGCGGTGCCCGAGGCCCGCCAGGTGTTCGGCGCACACCGCGCCCGCGGCGGCGAAGTCCAGGTCCACGCAGTTGAGTCCTGTGGTGTCGGCGGGCAGGCCGATGAGGACGGCGGGACGGCTCGCGGTGCGCAGGAGCGGCAGCCGCTCGTCGTCCAGCTCGATGTCCATGACGATCACGGCGTCCGCCAGCGCGCTGCCCTCGATGCGGCGCACGGCCTGGGCGCCCTCCTCGCCGGTGAGCAGCAGGATGTCGAAGCCGTGGGTGCGGGCGGCGGTGGCGACCGCCGTCGCGATCTCCATGATCACGGGTACGTACATGTCGGTGCGCAGCGGCACCATCAGCGCGATGATGTTGGACTTGCTGCTGGCGAGGGCGCGGGCCCCCGCGTTGGGGTGGTAGCCGAGCTTGCGCACGCTCGTCTCGACGCGCTCGCGGGTGGCCGCCGAGATGGACCGCTTGCCGCTGAGGACGTAGCTCACGGTGCTCGCCGAGACTCCGGCATGCCTGGCGACCTCTGCGAGGGTGACCATGTCGTTCTCCTGAAGCCGGGTCCGAGGGGGGTGGGCGGGAGCCGCCCGTCGTTCGGCATGCCGACCCTATGATTTGCGCAGGGTGCCTGTCCAGAAGGGTGGGGGGGGGGCGGGGGGGGCCGGGCGGGCCCCCGGGGGGGCACGAAGGCGGGCACGCCACGAAAAACCCCCCCCCCCCCCCCCCCCCCCCCCC
>NZ_JBEOVM010000086.1:0-28022 GCF_040295505.1 Streptomyces sp. NPDC002790
CCCCTGCGGCGATTGAGCAGCGGGGTCCGGGGCGGAGCCCCGGGCCGCAACCACGGCGCCGGTCGTGACGCCTCGGGGCTCTGCCCCAGACCCCGCGCCTCAATCGCCGGCGGGGCTTGACTGTGCCCACCCGCCGCAGAGGCTGGAATGGCTCAAGCACCCACGGGGCTTAAGTGGCTCAAGCGCCCACGGAACTTGACTAGCCCTCCGCGTGGAGGCTCATCGGGCCGTAGATGACCTTGTCGTCCTCGCGGAGGGTGACCTGGTCCGCGCCCCCGTCCGCGAGCTGCTTCCAGTACTCACCGACCCAGGACTCCGCATCCCCCTGCGTAGTGAACTCCTCCGGCTGAACCGCCGGAGGCACCTCCGTGCCGTCGGACTTCTCGAACCGCCACGTCCACGCCGCCATGCCAGCCTCCCGGTCTCGGACGTCCGCTGTGCCGCTGTCCCCGGAAGCCTATCCGGGCGCGCGGCGATCAAGGGGGCGCGGGAGGATCTTCCTGTGGAACTGACACTGCTCGGCACCGGCGGCCCCGCTGGGCTGCCCCGCCCCGACTGCCCTTGCGCCGCCTGCGCGACCGCGCTCGGCCGCAACGCCCGTGCCGCGACGGCGGTCCTGATCGACGGGACACTGCTGCTCGACCTGACGCCGGGGGCCGCGTTCGCCGCGGCCCGTTCGGGGCACAGCCTCGGCGGCGTACGGCAGGTACTGCTCTCGCATCCGCACGACGGGCCCGCGGTCGAAGTGCCCGCGGGGCTTCCGCAGCCCGGCCGGGTGCCGGACGGCCGGGAGCTGGCGCTCATGAGCGGGCACCGGGTGCGGGCGCTTGCCCTGGACGCGCCGGGCACCGGATACGAGGTGACGGGGCCCGAGGGCGAGCGGCTGCTCTATCTGCCGCCGGGCACCGCGCCCGCGGGGTTCGACGATCCGCAGACACGGGCGCCACGGGCGCCGTACGAGATGGTCCTCGCCGATGTCGTCGGCCGTCCCGACGCGCTCGCCCGGCTGCGCTCCGCGGGCGCGATCGGCCCGACCACCGATGTCCTCGCCGTCCATCTGGACCACGACGTCCTCCCGGGCCCGGAGCTCGCGCGGCGGCTCGCGGCCGCGGGCGCGCGGGTCGTGCCCGACGGCACGACCCTGGACGTCGGCACGTACGAGGACGTGCCCGATGTGCCGCGCAGGACACTGGTGCTCGGCGGCGCGCGGTCCGGGAAGTCGGTGGAGGCCGAGCGGCGCCTGGAGGCGTTCCCCGATGTGCTGTACGTGGCGACCGGCGGGACGCGCGGCGGGGACACGGAGTGGGCGCAGCGGGTGGCCGTGCACCGGGACCGGCGGCCCGGCTCGTGGCGGACGGCGGAGACCTGCGACCTCGTACCGCTGCTTGAGGATCCGGAGGATTCCGCCCCGCTGCTCGTCGACTGTCTGTCGCTGTGGCTGACGTACGCGATGGACGAGGTGGGGGCCTGGGACGACGCCCAGTGGGCGGGCGGCGGCGAGAAGGCGCTGCGGGAGCGGGTGGCCGGGCTGGTCGATGCCGTTCGGCGCACCCGGCGCACCGTCGTCGCCGTCTCGAACGAGGTGGGTTCGGGGATCGTGCCCGCGACCGCGTCGGGGCGTCGCTACCGGGACGAACTGGGCCGCCTGAACGCGGCGTTCGCGGCCGAGTGCGAGCACGTGCTGCTCGTCGTCGCGGGCCAGCCGCTCGCGCTGCGCGGCTGACCCGGATCCGCCGGTCTGCGCGTCTCTACGCGTCCGGGTCGCGGCGCGCGATCACCCGGTACGCGTTGGAGAAGCGGGTGCGGCGGGCGAGCGGCGCGAGCAGCCGGTCGGCCGCGCAGGCGGCGAGGAACGCGGGCGCGACGGCGTACGTCAGGGCCTTGCGGAGGATGCGCTTGGCCTCGCCGGGGGCCTTGGTGCGCCACGGGTCGTCGGCGTCGGGCAGGTGCCGGCCCGCGAACAGGGCGAGGCCGGCCGCGAGGTCCATCGGGACGTGGGGCTCTCTGCGGTCGACGGCGACGACCGTGTAGCCGAGGGCGCGCAGTTCGGCGCGGAGGTTGGCGAGCGGGATCAGGTGCAGGTGCTGCGGCTGGAAGTACGAGATCCACCATTTGCCGAGCAGCTTCGCGAAGCGGCTCTCGGGATCGGGGAGTTCGATCATCAGATGCCCGCCGGGGCGCAGTACGCGGCGCGCCGCCTTCAGCTCCTCGCGCGGATCGCGGGAGTGCTCCAGGTAATGGAACATGCTCAACGCGTCGTAGCCACCCTGGAGTTCGGGCGCGAGATCGGTGAGCTGGCCCTGAAAGGCACGCTCGACGCGGCCCGCTCTGCGGCCCTCCTCGACGCCTTCGCCGCTGTCGAGTCCGTCGAAGGCCGTGTACGGCAGGACCTCTTGGGCGGTCGCGGGGAAGTGGCCCTGGCCGGTGCCGATGTCGAGCCAGCTCTCCGGTTCGATGAACGCGGCGAGGGCGCGGGCGCGCGACCGGTCGCGGCGGGTGGAGGTGCGCGCGCGGAAGATCCACTCGGCCTGGTCGGCGTAGCGGCCCTCGCGGAAGTCCCGGTAGTAGAAGTCCAGGCCCTCGGGTGTGAGGCGGGGGTTCTGGAACGAGTGGGCGCAGGACCCGCACTGGACGAGGGTGAAGCTGCCGGGCTTGTGCTGGAGGAGGTCGGTGGTGCGCAGGCGGGTACGCAGCCGGGTGCTGCCGCACCAGGGGCAGTCGGGGCGGCGCGGCTCGTGGAAGCGTTCGGTGCCCTGGGCGAGTTCGCTGAGATAGGCGGGGCGGCGCTCGGCGACGGCCTGGGGCGTGGCGGAGGCCGGGACGGTGGCAGGAGCAGGGGCGGGGGCGGTCAAGGGAGGCCTCCAGTCATGGTCTGCGGTGCCTCAACAAGCGCGCGATATGCGACACTTCGGCGCGAAACTGGGCACACCCGATCATCTACGAGCAGTTCATGACACTCCGGAGGCGACTCACCGGCCGTCGCCACCGTCCGCCGGAAGGACGCACCCATCGGTGTCCCGGGACGGCCGGTACTGTTCGACGAATGAGCTCGCTGAACCTCGACGACTTCACCGATCTGATCGAGCGCCCCGACGGCGGGACCCGCCGCGATGCCGAGGAGCGCAGGGCCCGCTTCGCGGTGCCCCCCGGCGCCCTCGGCCGCCTCGACGAACTGGGCGAGTGGCTGAGCGCCGCCCAGGGCGCGGTGCCCGTACGCCCGGTGGCACGGCCGCGCATGGTGCTCTTCGCGGGCGACCACGGCGTGGCCGGACTCGAGGTGTCGAAGCGGGCGGCGGGCAGCGCGGCCGGCCTCGTCCGGGACGTCGTCGAGGGCGCCTCCGCGGGCGCGGTGCTCGCGCGGCGGCTCGGCGTCGGCGTGCGGGTCGTCGACGTCTCCCTCGACTGCGAGCCCGACGAGCTGCCCAAGTCCGTCGACGACCGGCGCGTGCGGCGCGGCTCGGGGTGCATCGACACCGAGGACGCGCTCACCCTCGAAGAGGCGGAGGCGGCGTTCCGCGCGGGCATGGCGGTCGCCGACGAGGAGGTCGACTCCGGTACGGATCTCGTCGTCCTCGGCGACGTCAGCGTCGGCGGTACGACGGCGGCGGCCACGCTCATCGCGGCGCTGTGCGGCACGGACGCGTCCGTCGTCACCGGGCGCGGTGGCGAGCCCATCGACGACCTCGCCTGGATGCGCAAGTGCGCGGCGATCCGGGACGCGCTGCGGCGGGCCCGCCCCGTCCTCGGCGACCAGCTCCAGCTCCTCGCCACGGTGGGCGGCGCGGATCTCGCGGCGGCGACCGGGTTCCTGCTCCAGTGCGCGGTGCGGCGTACGCCCGTGCTTCTCGACGGTGTGGTCTCCGCGGCCTGCGCGCTCGTGGGGCAGCGGGTGGCGTTCCGGGCGCCGGACTGGTGGCTGGCCGCGCATGCCTCCGGCGAACCGGCGCAGGCGAAGGCGCTGGACCGGATGGCCATGGACGTTCTCCTGGACCAGGACGTCCGGGTGGGTGGTGGGGCGGGGGCGCTTCTCGCGCTTCCGTTGGTGCAGGCCGCGGCCGCGCTGGCGGCGGAGCTGCCGGAAGCTGCCGCCACGGAGCGGCCCGCCTAGGCCGACCGCCCCCACGCCACGGGTCTCCGCCCCGGACCCCGCTGCTCAATCGCCGCAGGGGCTTGATGTGGGCGGCTCCGGCTGCCGTGGCGCCTTGGGCAATCTGCCGCCTTGGGCGGCAGGGTGGGCAAGGCGGCACCCCGGTGCCGCGTACCGACACGGACGGCCCCCGCCCCGGTGCAGGTAACCTCCACCGGTGGCCGAAATCAGCTCACCCGCCTCTCTGCCTGACGGCATACGTTTCGCGTTCGGGACGCTCACCGTCTTCCGGGTGAAGGTCACCCGCTGGGATCGGGCGGCCGCACGGGTCGGGATGCTGTGCGCACCGCTCGCCGGACTGGCCGTCGGCCTCCTCGCGGCCGCGACCGGCGTGGCTCTGACCTTCCTCGGGGCGAACGCCCTCCTCGCCGCCGTCGCCGCCACCGCGGCACCCGCGGCACTCACCCGCGGACTGCACCTCGACGGACTCGCGGACGTCGCCGACGGCCTGGGCAGCGGAAAGCCCGCCGATGACGCGCTGCGGATCATGAAGCAGTCGGACATCGGCCCCTTCGGCGTCGTCACGCTCGTCCTGGCACTGCTGGCCCAAGTCGCCGTCCTGGCCGACCAGTTCGGCCAGTCGTGGTGGCGCGGCGCCCTCGCCGCGACCGTCTCCGCGGTGACCGCGCGCCTCGCCCTGACCTTCGCCTCCCGCACCGGCGTCCCGGCCGCCCGCCCGGAGGGCCTCGGCGCGGCGGTCGCGGAGACGGTGTCACGGCGGGCGGCGCTGATCGCCGGGGCGGTGGTGGTGGCACTGTGCGCCGCACTCTCCCTCCAGGCCGCGATCGCCGTCGTACTGGGATGTGGAGCCGCCGAACTCCTCTCCCGCCGCTGCGTCTCCCGCTTCGGCGGCGTCACGGGCGACGTCTTCGGCGCCCTGGCCGAGACGGCCGCCACGACGTCGCTGGTGATCCTGACCCTGGGCCTTTGAGCCCCAGCCGCTGGGCGTACCTGGACGGAGCGGCACAAGAACGACGGGCGTAGGCTCGCCCCGGGCGGGCCAACTGCCGCCCGGACCCGGCAAAGAAGCCGGCCCCACCGATGAAAGAGGGACCTCACCACCGTGACTGCTCTGACTCTCAGCACCGCCGCGGCGACCGGCCTGCGCGCCGACGTGATCGTCGTCGGCGTCGTCAAGGGCGACAAGGGCCCCGTCGTCGCGCACGGCGCGGAAGCCGTGGACAAGGCGTACGACGGAAAGCTCGGTTCCGTCCTGGAGGCCCTCGGCGCCAGTGGCGGCGAGGGCGAGGCGACCAAGCTCCCCGCGCCGTCCGGCCTCAAGGCGCCGATCGTGCTGGCGGTCGGTCTCGGCGGCGAGCCCGAGAAGGGTGACGCGTACGACAGCGAGGCGCTGCGCCGCGCCGCCGGTGCCGCGGCCCGCGCCCTGGCCGGGACGAAGAAGGCCGCGTTCGCGCTGCCGGTCGACGACGCCGAGGACGCCGGTGCGATCGCGGAGGGCGCGCTGCTCGGCGCGTACTCCTTCGACACGTACAAGGAGGTCTCCGACGACAAGGGGACCCCGAAGAACGGCAAGGCGCCGCTCGCCGAGATCGCGATCCTCGGCGGCAAGCCCCGCGACAAGGCGTACAAGGCGGCGATCGAGCGCGCCACCGCGGTGGCCGAGGAGCTCAACCGCGCCCGCGACCTGGTCAACACCCCGCCGAACGACCTGAACCCGGAGTCCTTCGCCGCCGTCGCCCAGGCCGCGGCCAAGGAGCACGGCATCAAGGTGCAGGTGCTCGACGAGAAGGCCCTGGAGAAGGGCGGCTTCGGCGGCATCCTCGGCGTCGGCGCCGGTTCCGCCTCGGCCCCGCGCCTGGTGAAGCTCTCGTACAAGAGCGCCAAGGCGGGCAAGAACGCGAAGCACCTCGCCTTCGTCGGCAAGGGCATCACCTACGACTCGGGCGGCATCTCGCTGAAGCCGGCCGGTCACAACGAGACGATGAAGTGCGACATGGCCGGCGCCGCCGCCGTGTTCGCCGCCGTCGTCTCCGCGGCCCGCCTCGGGCTCGAAGTGAACGTCACGGGCTGGCTGGCGCTCGCCGAGAACATGCCGTCGGGCTCGGCCACCCGCCCCGGCGACGTGCTGCGCATGTACTCGGGCAAGACGGTCGAGGTCCTGAACACCGACGCCGAGGGCCGCCTCGTGCTCGCCGACGCCATCGCCAAGGCCTCCGAGGAGGCCCCGGACGCGATCGTCGACGTCGCGACGCTGACCGGCGCGATGATGATGGCGCTCGGCGCCCGCACCTTCGCCATCATGTCCAACGACGACGCCTTCCGCGGCTCGCTCCACGAGGCGGCCGAGGAGGTGGGCGAGCCGGCCTGGCCGATGCCGCTCCCGGCCGAGCTGCTCAAGGGCATGGACTCATCGACCGCCGACATCGCGAACATGGGCGCGCGGATGGGCGGCGGCCTGGTCGCGGGACTGTTCCTGCAGGAGTTCGTCGGCGAGGGCATCACGTGGGCCCACCTCGACATCGCGGGACCGGCCTTCAACGAGTCGGCCCCGTTCGGTTACACGCCGAAGGGCGGCACGGGTTCCGCGGTCCGCACCCTCGTCCGGCTCGCGGAGCGGACGGCGGCCGGCGACCTCGGCTGAGCGTCGCCGACAGCACGAAACCGCTGAACAGCCCCCGGTGCACGGCACCGGGGGCTGTTCGCTTTGAATGAAATTCGCGTGTTTGTCCCCGCTTGTCATGGCTGTTTCCGGTGTAACAGCCGTCTCACCCCGGAGCCCGACGTCCCGACTGCCGCCGACAAGTGCGAGGATGGGGTACGGCAGGACAGGGCCCTCATTCAGGGCCGAAAGAACGAGCGGCCGAACACACCGCCGCCCGGTCGGCGAAGACCGGCGTACGGCGCACATGCATGGAGGACGTGACGTGGCGAACGACGCCAGCACCGTTTTCGACCTAGTGATCCTCGGCGGCGGTAGCGGCGGTTATGCCGCGGCCCTGCGCGGAGCGCAGCTGGGCCTGGACGTCGCACTGATCGAGAAGAACAAGCTCGGCGGCACCTGCCTGCACAACGGCTGCATCCCCACGAAGGCTCTGCTGCACGCCGGTGAGATCGCGGACCAGGCGCGCGAGTCCGAGCAGTTCGGTGTCAAGGCCACCTTCGATGGCATCGACATGAACGCCGTCCACAAGTACAAGGACGACGTGATCTCCGGCCTGTACAAGGGCCTGCAGGGCCTCGTGGCCTCGCGCAAGGTGACGTACATCGAGGGCGAGGGCAAGCTCTCCTCCCCGACGTCCGTGGACGTGGGCGGCCAGCGCGTCCAGGGTCGCCACGTGCTCCTCGCGACCGGCTCCGTGCCGAAGTCGCTGCCGGGCCTGGAGATCGACGGCAACCGCATCATCTCCTCGGACCACGCGCTGAAGCTGGACCGCGTCCCGCAGTCCGCGATCGTGCTGGGCGGCGGCGTCATCGGCGTCGAGTTCGCCTCGGCGTGGAAGTCCTTCGGCACCGACGTCACGGTCATCGAGGGCCTCAAGCACCTCGTCCCGGTCGAGGACGAGAACAGCTCCAAGATCCTGGAGCGCGCCTTCCGCAAGCGCGGCATCAAGTTCAACCTCGGCACGTTCTTCGAGAAGGCCGAGTACACGCAGGACGGCGTCCGCGTGACCCTCGCCGACGGCAAGACCTTCGACGCCGAGGTCCTCCTCGTCGCCATCGGTCGCGGCCCGGTCTCCCAGGGCCTCGGCTACGAGGAGCAGGGCGTGGCCATGGACCGTGGCTTCGTGCTCGTCGACGAGTACATGCAGACCAACGTGGAGACCATCTCGGCCGTCGGTGACCTCGCCCCGACCCTCCAGCTCGCGCACGTCGGCTTCGCCGAGGGCATCCTGGTGGCGGAGCGTCTTGCCGGCCTGAACCCGGTTCCGGTCGACTACGACGGCGTCCCGCGCGTGACCTACTGCCACCCGGAGGTCGCCTCCGTCGGCATCACCGAGGCCAAGGCCAAGGAGGTCTACGGTGCGGACAAGGTCGTCGCTCTGAAGTACAACCTTGCGGGCAACGGCAAGTCCAAGATCCTGAAGACCACGGGCGAGATCAAGCTCGTGCAGGTCAAGGACGGTGCCGTGGTCGGCGTCCACATGGTCGGCGACCGCATGGGCGAGCAGGTCGGCGAAGCCCAGCTGATCTACAACTGGGAGGCGCTGCCGGCCGAGGTCGCGCAGCTCATCCACGCCCACCCGACGCAGAACGAGGCGATGGGCGAGGCCCACCTGGCCCTCGCGGGCAAGCCGCTGCACTCGCACGACTGAGCCACGCCCCTGTCGCATCCGGGCGCGACGACCGACCACCACAGACTTCCGCACTGCGTTGCCGCGCATTGCACATCGTTAAGGAGCAACCGACACCATGCCGGTTTCCGTATCCCTTCCGGCGCTCGGTGAGAGCGTCACCGAGGGCACTGTCACCCGCTGGCTGAAGGCCGAGGGCGAGCGCGTCGAGGTCGACGAGCCGCTGCTCGAGGTCTCGACCGACAAGGTCGACACCGAGATCCCCTCCCCCGCAGCCGGTGTGCTCGCTTCCATCAAGGTCGCCGAGGACGAGACCGTCGAGGTCGGCGCCGAGCTGGCCGTCATCGACGACGGCTCGGGCGCCCCCGCCGCCGAGCAGCCCGCCCCGGCCGCCGCCGAGGCCCCGGCCGCCGAGCCCGCCCCGGCCCAGGAGGCTCCGGCCCCCGCCGCCGAGCCGGCCCCCGCTGCCGCCCCCGCCGCCCCGGCCGGTGGCGCCTCCGGTACCGACGTCGTGCTGCCCGCACTGGGCGAGTCGGTCACCGAGGGCACCGTCACCCGCTGGCTGAAGGAGGTCGGCGAGGAGGTCGCGGAGGACGAGCCGCTGCTCGAGGTCTCGACCGACAAGGTCGACACCGAGATCCCCTCCCCCGTCGCCGGTGTTCTCCTGGAGATCTCCGTCGCCGAGGACGAGACCGCCGAGGTCGGCGCCAAGCTCGCCGTCATCGGTGCCCCGGGCGCCGCCCCGGCCACCGCCGAGACCCCGGCTCCGGCCGCCCCGGCCGCCGCTCCGGCTCCGGCCGCCGAGCCCGCCCCGGCCCCGGCCCCGGCCGCCCCCACAGCTCCGGCTGCCCCGGCCGCGCCCGCCGCCCCCGCTGCTCCGGCCCCCGCGCCGGCCGCTCCGGCTCCGGCTCCCGTCGCCCCGTCCGCGCCGGCCACCCCCGCCGCGCCGGTCACCCCGGCCGACGAGGGCGCCTACGTGACCCCGCTGGTGCGCAAGCTCGCCTCCGAGCACGGCGTCGACCTGTCCACGGTCAAGGGCACCGGCGTCGGTGGCCGCATCCGCAAGCAGGACGTGACCGCCGCCGCCGAGGCCGCCAAGGCGCAGGCCCCGGCCGCCCCGGCTGCCGCCGCCGCGCCGAAGGCCCCGACCCTGGAGGCCTCGCCGCTGCGTGGCCAGACGGTCAAGCTGCCGCGCATCCGCAAGGCCATCGCGGACAACATGCACAAGGCGCTGCAGGAGCAGGCTCAGCTGTCCTCGGTCATCGAGGTCGACATCACCAAGCTGATGAAGCTGCGCAACAAGGCCAAGACCGGCTTCGCGGCCCGCGAGGGCGTCAAGCTCTCCCCGATGCCGTTCTTCGTCAAGGCCGCCGTCCAGGCACTGAAGGCCCACCCGGTCATCAACGCCCGCCTGAACTACGACGAGGGCACCATCACCTACTTCGACTCCGAGAACGTCGGCATCGCCGTCGACTCGGAGAAGGGCTTGATGACCCCGGTCATCAAGGGCGCGGGTGACCTCAACATCGCGGGCATCGCCAAGAAGACCGCCGAGCTGGCCGACAAGGTCCGTAACAACAAGATCGCCCCGGACGACCTGTCCGGCGCGACCTTCACGATCTCCAACACGGGATCGCGCGGCGCCCTCTTCGACACCGTCATCGTCCCGCCGAACCAGGTCGCCATCCTGGGCATCGGTGCCACGGTCAAGCGCCCGGTCGTCATCTCCGACCCGGAGCTCGGCGACACCATCGCCGTCCGTGACATGACGTACGTGACGCTCTCCTACGACCACCGTCTGGTGGACGGCGCGGACGCCGCCCGCTACCTGACGACGGTCAAGCAGATCCTCGAGGCCGGCGAGTTCACCGCCGAGCTCGGTCTGTAAGGACAGCAGGTGCACGACGGCGCCCCCGACCGGAAGCCTCCGGTCGGGGGCGCCGTCGTACGCGCGCGTGCGTAGTCGCGTGCCCGGGCGGGCACCCCCTTCTGTAGCCCGCCCGGACCCCGCCCCGACAAACGCTCTCTGTAACCGGCATCACCCGTCGCATGCGCGGCCGTACCCCGTCCGGCCAGGGCAGCGGCCGTATTGTCTAAGGGTCCCCGCCGACCCACCGGGTCCACCCTGCCAAGGAGCCCCCATGACCGCGCCCGTCGTCCACTCGCTTCGCGATCAGATCCGCGAGCACATCGTCGAGGGGATCGTCAGCGGCCGCTGGAAGCCGGGCGAGCGCATCGTGGAGCGCCGGATCGCGACCGAGCTGGAGGTCTCGCAGACCCCGGTGCGGGAGGCGCTGCGGGAGCTGGAGTCGCTGCGGCTCATCGAGTCGGCGCCGAACAAGGGCGTGCGCGTACGGAACCTCTCCGCGGCGGACCTGGAGGAGTCCTACCCCGTCAGGGCGGGCCTGGAGGCCATCGCGGCGGAGCTGGCGGCCGACGGGCTCGCCGACGACTGCTCGGCCCTTGAACCCCACGTAGAGGCGCTCTACAGGGCGGACCAGGAGGCCGACGGGACCGCGCAGGTGCGGCACACGGTCGCCTTCCACCGGGCGCTGGTGCGGGCGGCGGACAATTCGGTACTGCTGCACACGTGGGAGGGGCTCGGCATCGAGGTCTTCACCGCGCTGTCCATCCGCTGGCTGGGCACCGTGCAGCAGTCGTACGCGGAGGAGCACGCCGATCTCGTCGCCGCGTTCCGGCGACGTGACCCCGAGATCGCGGCCTTGGTGAAGGCTCACGTACTGGGGTGTGCGCCGCGCGCATGAGAGGTCACGGTCCGCTTCTCTGACCAGGCACTCCGTGCCAAGTTTGCGCCCCCAGCACAGACACCCTGTGCCGACTTTCTTGATCTGAAGAAGTTTTGGGGGTGAATCCTTTGATCGATCATCGATCAGGGAGTTACAGTCACCGACGGGTCTCTACCGGGACCTCGCCCTGTCCTGCCAAAGACAAGGGCACCCCCACCCCACCCCCTTCGACTCAGGAAGGCGTGCGGCGACTATGACCGACCCCATGCGCATCCAGCCGAGCGAGCTCGACCAGCTCCCGGACCGTGACCCCGAGGAGACCGCCGAATGGCGGGCCTCCCTGGACGCCGTCACCAAGGCGGCCGGGCCACACCGGGCCGCGTACCTGATGCGGCGCACCCTGGAAGGCGCCGAGGCGGGCGGCCTGGCGCTGCCGAAGCTTCTTGAGACGGGCTACCTCAACTCCATCCCCACCGCCGCCGAGCCGGAGTTCCCGGGCGACGAGGCGATGGAAGCCAGGATCACCGCGTACAACCGCTGGAACGCGGCCGCGATGGTGACCCGTGGCTCGAAACACGGCGTCGGCGGCCACATCGCCACGTTCGCCTCGGCAGCCTGGCTGTACGAGACCGGCTTCAACCACTTCTTCCGCGGCAAGGAGGGCGACGGCTCGGGCGACCAGCTCTACATCCAGGGCCACGCCTCGCCCGGCATCTACGCCCGCGCGTTCCTCGACGGCCGCCTCTCCGAGCAGCAGCTCGACAACTTCCGCCGCGAG
Source organism: Streptomyces sp. NPDC002790 (assembly GCF_040295505.1). Taxonomy (NCBI): domain Bacteria; kingdom Bacillati; phylum Actinomycetota; class Actinomycetes; order Kitasatosporales; family Streptomycetaceae; genus Streptomyces; species Streptomyces sp. NPDC002790. Next base: position 11,926 of record NZ_JBEOVM010000086.1, read on the forward strand.
GCGGGTGGCAACGGCCTGCCGTCGTACCCGCACCCGCGTCGTCTCCCCTGGCTGTGGGAGTTCCCGACGGTGTCCATGGGCCTCGGCCCGCTGTCCGCCATCTACCAGGCGCGGTTCAACCGCTACCTGAGCGCGCGGAACATCAAGGACACGTCGAACTCGCACGTCTGGGCGTTCCTCGGCGACGGCGAGATGGACGAGCCCGAGTCGACCTCGGCGCTCACGCTCGCCGCCCGCGAGGGTCTGGACAACCTGACCTTCGTCATCAACTGCAACCTGCAGCGCCTCGACGGCCCGGTCCGTCCGAACTTCCGCGTGGTGCAGGAGCTGGAGGCCCAGTTCCTCGGCTCCGGCTGGAACGTCATCAAGTCCATGTGGGGCAATGCCTGGGACGAGCTCTTCCAGCTCGACACCACCGGCGCCCTCCTGCGCCGCCTGCGCGAGGTCCCGGACGCCCAGTTCCAGACGTACCAGACGCGCGACGTCGCCTACATCCGTGAGAACTTCTTCGGCACCGACCCGGCGCTCGTCGAGATGGCCAAGGTGCTGTCGGACGACAAGGTCTCCGAGTGCTTCCACACCTCGCGCGGCGGCCACGAGCCCCGCAAGGTGTACGCGGCGTACAAGGCGGCCGTCGAGCACAAGGGCAAGCCGACCGTGATCCTCACCCAGACGGTGAAGGGCTTCACGCTCGGCAAGGGCTTCGAGTCCAAGAACGCCAACCACCAGATGAAGAAGCTGACGATCGACGAGTTCAAGGACATGCGTGACCTCCTTGACCTGCCGATCCCGGACAGCGAGTTCGAGGACGGCGTCGTCCCGTACGCGCGTCCCGCCGAGGACTCCCCCGAGCTGCGCTACCTCTCCGAGCGTCGCGCCGCCCTGGGTGGCCCCGCTCCGGCCCGTCGTACGCAGCCGCTCGCGCCGCTGCCCGCGCCTGCGGACAAGGCGTTCGCCTCGTTCGACAAGGGTTCCGGCACGCAGTCCGTCGCCTCGACGATGGCGCTCGTACGCCTCCTGAAGGACCTCGTACGGGACAAGACGTCCGGCAAGCGCTGGGTGCCGATCATTCCCGACGAGGCGCGCACCTTCGGCATGGAGTCGCTGTTCCCGTCGCTGGGTCTGTACTCGCCCAAGGGCCAGACGTACGACCCGGTCGACCGCGACCAGCTCATGTACTACAAGGAGTCCGAGTCCGGCCAGATCCTCAACGAGGGGATCAACGAGGCCGGTTCGCTCGCGGACTTCATCGCCGCCGCCACGTCGTACTCGACGCACGGCGAGCAGATGATCCCGCTGTACATCTTCTACTCGATGTTCGGCTGGCAGCGCACCGGCGACCAGTTCTGGCAGCTCGGCGACCAGATGGGCCGCGGCTTCGTCGTCGGCGCCACCGCCGGTCGCACGACGCTCACCGGTGAGGGTCTCCAGCACGCGGACGGCCACTCGCCGATGATCGCGGCCACCAACCCGGCGGCTCTCTCCTACGACCCGGCGTTCGCCTACGAGATCGCGGTCGTCATGAAGGAGGGCCTGCGCCGGATGTACGGCGAGGCCAAGCCGGGCGAGGACCAGGATGTCTTCTACTACCTGACGGTCTACAACGAGCCGATGCCGCAGCCGGCCAAGCCGGCCGTGGACGGTCTCGACGAGCAGATCATCAAGGGCCTCTACCGCTTCAACACCGCGGAGACCGCCGGTCTCTCGCCGGCCGCGAACGCCCCGCGCACCAACCTCATCGGTTCCGGTACGGCGATCCACTGGGCGCTCAAGGCGCAGCAGCTGCTCGCCGAGGACTTCGGCGTGGCCGCCGACGTGTGGTCCGCGACCTCCTGGACCGAGCTGCGCCGCGAGGCTCTCGACGCCGACGAGGCGCTGCTGAACGGCGAGGAGCGGGTGCCGTATCTCCGCCAGGCGCTTCAGGGCGCCGAGGGCCCGGTCCTGGCCGTCTCCGACTACATGCGCCAGGTCCCCGACCAGATCGCGCAGTGGGTCGAGCAGGACTACACCTCGCTCGGTGCGGACGGCTTCGGCCTCTCCGACACCCGCGAGGACGCCCGTCGCCACTTCGGCGTCGACGCCGAGTCGATCGTCGTCGCGGCCCTCGCCCAGCTCGCCCGCCGCGGCGAGGTCAAGGCGACGGCCGTGAAGGAGGCGCGCGAGCGCTACGGCCTGTAAGGCCTCCCAGGCAGGTACGCGTGCGTGCCCCGTCCCGATTGCCGGGGCGGGGCACGCGTGCGTGAATGGACGCGTTCGATCCCGGGGGCCGTTCGCGCTGTGGGAGGCGCGACTCGATGAGGCTCGATAAGGCTCGATGAGGAGAGGCGTACTTCTGTGAAGATCTCCAAGACTCCCTCCGCGCCCTGCTGGGCCGATCTGTCCACGCCCGATCCGCCCGCGGCGCGCGTCTTCTACGAGGCGCTGTTCGGCTGGAGTTCGCGGGCGGCCGACGCTCCCGAGGACGGCGGCTACAGCATGTTCGCCCTGGACAGCCCGGACGGGCCGCAGGTCGCCGGGGTCGGCCCGGTGCTGAACAGGCATCAGCCCGCGGCGTGGCTGCCGTACTTCCAGTCCAGCGGTATCGACGCGGTGACCTCGCGCGTGGGCGGCAACGACGGCCGGGTCGTGGCGGCTCCGCGGGGCGTGCGGAACCAGGGCAGGCTCGCGATCTGCCAGGACCCGGCGGGCGCGGCGTTCGGCCTGTGGGAGCCGCGGGAGCACTCCGGGTTCGAGGTGGTGAACGTGCCGAGCAGCTTCTGCTGGTTCGAGCTGCTCACGCGGGACGGGGCGGGCGCGGTGGACTTCTACCAGTCGGTGCTGGGATGGGGCGCGCGGCGGCACGAGGGATACACGGAGTGGAGCGTCGCCGACGAGCCCTTCGGCGGCATGGTCGACATGTCGACCGGACAGTTCCCGCCCGACGTGCCCTCGCACTGGAACCTGTACGTCTCCGTGGACCATGTCGACGCGGTGGCCGAACGCTGCACGGAGCTGTCCGGGCAGATCCTGGTGGCGCCCACGGACATCGAGCCGGGCCGGTTCGCGATGCTCGCGGATCCGCAGGGCGCGGCGTTCTCCGTGATGCGCTTCGCGGTCTGAGCGGTCTGAGCGGTCTGAGCGGTCTGAGCGGGGTCCGTTGTCAGTGGGGCGGTTCATGATGACCGTATGCGTGCTGCCCGCCTGATCAAGATGGTGCTGTTGCTCCAGTCCCGGCCCTCCATGACCGCGGCCGAGCTGGCGCGCGAGCTCGAGGTGTCCGAGCGGACGGTGACGCGGGACGCACAGGCGCTCAGCGAGGCCGGGGTCCCGGTGTACGCGGACCGGGGGCGGGCCGGTGGGTACCGGCTGATCGGCGGGTACCGGACGCGGCTCACGGGGCTCGCGCGCGGCGAGGCGGAGGCGCTGTTCCTGTCGGGGGTGCCGGGGGCGCTGCGCGAGATGGGTCTGGAGGACGCGGCGTCGGCGGCGCACCTGAAGGTGTCGGCGGCCCTGCTGCCCTCCGTGCGGGACGCGTCGCGGACGGCGGCGCAGCGCTTCCATCTGGACGCGCCCGGCTGGTTCCGGGAGCCGCAGACGCCCGAGCTGCTGCCCGCGATCGCGGAGGCGGTGTGGGAGGACAGGGTGGTGCGGGTCCGCTACCGCCGCACGTCGCGCGGCCGGGCGGAGGAGGACGTGGAGCGGGATCTTGAGCCGTACGGGCTCGTGCTCAAGGCGGGTGTCTGGTACCTGGCGGCGGCGGTGCGCGGGAGCGAGGGCGACCCGGGTGACGCCTTCCGGGTGTACCGGGTCGACCGGTTCACGGCCGTGGAGCCGGGCGAGGAGCGGTTCGGGCGGGCCGAGGGGGAGGACGCGTTCGACCTGCCCGCGTTCTGGGAGGAGCGGGCGGCGCAGTTCGCGCGGGCACTGCTGCGGTCGGAGGTCGTCGTGCGGCTCACGTCCTCCGGGGTACGTCAACTGCCGTACGCCACCGATCCGGCGTCCGCGCGCGAGGCCCTGGAGTCGGCGGCGGAGGCGGACGCCGAAGGGCGGGTGACGGTGACACTGCCGGTCGAGTCGGAGGACGTGGCGTACACACAGCTCATGGCGCTGGGACCGGAGGCAGAGGTGGTGGCTCCGGTGGCGCTGCGGGAGCGGTTCGCGCTGGCCGCGCGGCGGATGCGGGGGTGGTACGGCTGACGGGGCAAGGGCTCCGGGAGCGGCGATCGGGCGTGCCGTGGGCATGTGCATGCATAACGAAGTGGAGCAGCTCCCGCGCTCGGCGTGCGCCCCATCGGTACAGGGCCGATGCTGGTCCCGTGATGGACGAGACCGAGTTCTGGGAGATCGTGGACAGTACGCGTGAGGCCGCGGGTGGCGATCCCGAGGACCACGCCGAGCTGCTCGTCGAGCGGCTGCTGCGGTCCGATCCGGACTTCGTGCTCGACTTCGCGCGGCACTTCGAGTCCCGGTACAACCGGGCGTACCGCTGGGACCTTTGGGGCGCGGCGTGGGTGCTGCTCGACGGGGCGAGCGACGACGCCTTCGACTACTTCCGGTGCTGGCTGATCGGCCAGGGCCGGGAGACGTTCGAGGGGGCGCTGCACGATCCGGACTCGTTGGCGGAGCTTCTGGACGACTTCGACGACGAGGTCGACGGGGACGGTGAGGAGATCGGGTACGCGGCGGACGAGGCGTACGAGCAGCTGACCGGGGTGGTCGCCCCCGACCTGGGCCTCGCCCCCGCGCCCCCGGAACCGGAGGGCGCGCCTCTGGACTTCGAGGACGACGGGGTGATGTCCCGGACGTACCCGCGGCTGACGGCCCGGTTCGGCTAGCTGCGGCACGGGGGCGGGGCCATTCCCGAAAGTCCTGCCGGACGGGCCTGCTCAATCTCCCCCAGCTAACGCTGGGAGGTGCCCCCTGCAGGGGCTTGATTATGCTGCCCGGATCGCCTGGTCCACTCCCGGGTGGGTGAACTCGAAGCCGGATTCCAGCAGCCGCGTGGGGACCGCCCGCGTAGAGCCCAGAACGTCCCCCGCCATCTCCCCGAGAGCCACGCGAAGGGCGAAGGACGGCACCGGCAGCAGCGTGGGGCGCCGTAGGACGCGGCCCATCGCCACCGTCACCTCCCGGTTCGTCGCCGGCTGCGGCGCCGTCAGGTTCACGGGACCGGCCAGGTCGTCCGTGTCCAAGAGGTGCCGCAGCGCCTCCACATGGTCGTCGAGCGCGATGTACGACCAGTACTGCCGGCCGTCCCCCATGCGCCCGCCGAGCCCCGCCTTGAACAGCGGGAAGAGCTTGCCCCAGGCGCCCCCGCCGCGCGCGACGACGAGGCCGGTGCGGGCGAACACCGTACGGATGCCCGCCTGGTGCGCGGGCGCGGCCGCCGCCTCCCACTCGACGCAGAGCGAGGGCAGGAAGCCGTCGCCCGCCGGAGCCGATTCGTCGACCGTGCGGGCGCCCGTGTCGCCGTAGTAGCCGACCGCGCTGCCGTTGAGGTAGACCCGCGGCGGCGTGTCCAGGTCGGCCGCCGCCCGCGCGAGGGTCTGCGTGCCGAGGACCCGGCTGTCGCGGATCTCCCGCTTGTACGCGGCCGTCCACCGGTGGTCGCCGACCCCGGCCCCCGCGAGGTTGACGATCGCCTCGCAGCCGGCGAGCCGGTCCGTGTCGACGTAACCCTCCTTCGGGTCCCAGCGGGCCTCGCCCGCCGCCCGTGGGGCGCGCCGCACCAGGCGCACCACGTCGTGCCCGTCGTCCGTCAGGGACCGGACCAGGGCCGAGCCGATGAGTCCGGAGGCGCCCGCCACCACGAAACGTGTCATGGGCCCATCCTGCCCGTCGTACAGTCGGCCGCATGTCAGCCCCCGAGGGCTCCGAGGCCCACATACGTTTCGCCGTCCCCGAGGACGCGGCGGCGCTCGACCGCCTCGACCGGGAGACCTGGTCGTATCTGCACGCGGTGAAACCCCTCGACCCGGCTCCCACGCCGTTCTTCAACGAGCGTGTCGGACCCCGCGACCACCTCGTCGCCGAGCTCGCCGGCCGACTCGTCGGCTACATCCGCCTCGGCCTCCCCACGCCCCTGGCGTCGACCGCGCACGTGCGGCAGATCCAGGGGCTCGCGGTCTCCGACGCGGCCCGCGGGCGCGGCGTCGGCCGGGCCCTGGTGCGGGGCGCGATCGAGCTGGCGCGGCGGCAGGGCGCACGCCGGATCACGCTGCGCGTCCTCGGCCACAACACCCCGGCACGGAAGCTGTACGAGGCGGAGGGCTTCGTCGTCGAGGGCGTGCTGCCCGGGGAGTTGCTGCTCGACGGGGCGTACGTGGACGACGTGCTGATGGGACAGCCCCTGTAGGCCGGTCCGGCGCGCGCGGTCACGGCGTGCGACGGGCGGCGACTCGTAGCAGGGTGAGGTGGAACGTCCGTCGCGAAGGGAGCCGAAGCCGGCATGACCTGGCCCGTGGGGCACCGCCGAGACGAGGCGGAGCGTGCCCGGCTGCGCGGTGCGCCGCCGCCGCGCTGGGTGCGATGGCTGCCGGTGGTGCTGCTCCTGGCGCTGTTCGCGCTCCAGGCCCCCACGGGGTACCGGTTCGAGCTCGCGTTTCCCCTCGCGGCCATCCCGCCGCTCGCCGCCCTGTCGTACGGTCCCGCGGCCACGGCCGTGTACGGCGGCCTCGTCATCCTGCTCCTCGAAGTGCCCCGCACCGGCTTCGGGCGCCCCGGCGACAGTGACGTGCTGACGGTGGGGCTTGTCGCCGTGCTCAGCACGGTGATCGCCCTGGTGCGCAGCCGCAGGGACGAGCAGCTGGTCTCGGTGCGCACGGTCGCGGAGGCCGCCCAGTTCGCGGTGCTGCCGCCGCTGCCCGAGCGGGTCGGCGCCGTGCGCTGCGCCGGCCTGTACCGGGCGGCACACCGCGGCGCCCTGGTCGGTGGCGACCTCTTCGACGTGCGCAAGGGTCCGACGGGCGTGACGGCGGTCGTCGGCGACGTACAGGGTCACGGTCTGTCGGCGGTCGGCACGGTGGCCGGGCTGCTCGGCGCGTTCCGGGAGGCGGTGCTCGACCAGCCGGACCTGGAGGGCGTGGCGGCGCGGCTCGACCGGCGGCTCGTCGTGGACACGGCGGAGGACGAGCACGCGGAGCTGTTCGCGACGGCGGTGCTGCTCGAATTCCCCGACCCCACCCCCGGCGAGGCGCCCGTCGTCCACCTCATCAGCTGCGGCCACCCGCACCCGCTGCTGCTGCGCGGCGGGCGGGTGACCGAGCTGGACGTGCCGTCGGGTGCGCCGCTCGGCCTCGGCCTCGCGGAGCTCGCGCCGCCGAAGCGCCTCACGGTCGAGCTGCGGCCCGGTGACCGGCTGATCGCGCCGTCGGACGGGGTGACCGAGGCGCGGAACCGGGACGGCGATTTCTATCCGCTCGCGGACCGGCTCCCGCAGTTCGCGGGCGAGGATCCGGCCGGGCTGACGGACGCGGTGTGGCGGGACGTCATCCGGTTCGCCGGGAGCGTGCGGGACGACCTGACCCTGCTCGTCTTCGCCCCGATCCTGGACGCTTCCGGCGCCACGCGGACCCCGGGCGTGCCTCGCGGGGCGTGAGGTGTGAACGTAGGCGCATGAAGAACCCGGGACTCCCGCGCCGCCAGGGACACCGTCGCGCCGCGGCCACCGCCTCCGTGCTGCTGCTGCCGCTCGCCCTTTCCACGCTGTCCGCCTGCTCCGACGACGGGGCGACCAATCCGCCGCCCACGGCCTCGCCCGCCGCGACGGCGAGCGGCGCCCGCTGTGCCACGGACCGGCCGGCCGACGACAAGGGCCCGGACGCGAAGCCGCGCGCGAAGGCCGGGTACACGGTCACCAAGAAGACCGTGAAGGCGAAGGCCCACAAGGAGTTCAAGACGACGACGGGCGACAAGTCGGCGCTGCTCGTGTCCGGTTCGGGGAAGCTGACGACGCGCGACGCGAAGATCATCAAGCATGGCGGCACCTCTTCGGTCACCGCGTCCGACGGGCACGGCCTCAACGCGGCGGCGCTCGCCCGCGACGGCGGCACCCTCACGCTCTCCGGCGGCCGGATGTCCACCCAGGGCAAGGGCTCGATCGGCGTGTTCGCCTCGGGCAAGGGTACGAAGGCCACGCTCAGCTCGGGCGGCATCAGGACGCACGGCGCCTCCTCGCACGGTGTGGCGGCCGCGCACGGGGGCGTACTGGACCTGACGTACGTGGAGATCGACACGGCGGCCGCGCAGGCGGCGCCGGTGGCCGTGGGGCCCGGCGGCGGGAAGGTCACGGTGTCCGGCGGCACGATGACCTCGGCGGGCTGCGGGTCGCCGGGCGTGCAGACGGCGGGCGACGTGTCCTTGGCGCAGACGCTGTTCGACGTGGCCAACTCGGAGGCGTTCACCGTGGAGGCCGGGGGTTCGCTGTCCCTGAAGGACGTCCGGGCGTCCGCGGCGGCGGGCGGTGTGGTGCTGCGCGGCGACGGCGCGACCTCGTTCCGGATGACCGGTGGGGCGGTACAGGCCTCCGACGGTGACATCTTCGCGGTCCAACAGGCCGACGCCGACATCGAGTTGAGGGGCGGCGCCGACGTGCAGACCAAGGACGGCAAGCTGCTGCGGGTCACGGACAACGGGAAGGCGGCGTTCACGGCGGACGGCGAGAAGCTGAAGGGCAGCGTGGCCGTGGAGAAGGGATCCTCCGCCACCCTCGACCTGACCGGCTCCGCCGACCTGGACGGCAAGATCGTGGGAGCGGCGTCGCTGACGCTCGGCCCGAGGACGACGTGGTCCGTGTCCGGTGACTCGCGGCTGAACGGCATCGAGCTGGCCGGCGGGGCGAAGGTCTCCGACGTGATCGTGGGCAACGGCCACACGGTGACGTACGACAAGGCGTCGAGCCCGGACCTGCACGGGAAGAAGTACCAGCTGGACGGCGGCGGCACGCTCAAGCCGAGGTAGGGCCCTGTGACGCGCTACCCGCGGCTCTGGAGCGCCGCGGCCCGCTCCCTGATCCCGGGCAGCTTCCCCATCAGGGCGAGGCCGGGGCAGAACGTCTCGTAGCCGTCGCGGTGCCCGGAGATCGCGTAGAAGTCGTGGGCCGTGCCCGTCCGGTAGCGGGCCAGGTCGTTGCTGGACACCAGGCGCACGTGCGAGCGCGGGTCGATCCCCGCCAGGCCCAGCTTCCAGGCGGAGACGGCGGCGATCGCGTCCGTCATCGCCTTCGGCACCGGCGTGCCCTCGGTGAACGTGCCGATCGCGGCGATCCCCGCCGTGTTCCGGTTGAAGCCCTGCGTGTGGGCGCCGATCACGGGCCGGTCGGTGCCGCCCGCGCGCCCCTCGTAGACCGTCCCGCAGCGGTCGACGAGGAAGTTGTAGCCGATGTCGTCCCACTCCTTGCCGCCCGTGGCGCCGCCGCCCGCCTGACCCGCGTACAGGTAGCGGATGACGCGCGGCGAGTCCGCACAGTCGTAGTCGTTCGGCGAGTCGGTGTGGTGCAGGAAGACGGCCTCGACGCGGTCGCCGTAGCGGATCGGGTCGCGGTGGTACGTCTGCGCTTTCGCGAGCCACCGCGAGCGCGGCACGATCCGGGGGCGCCGCGCCGGTACCCGGCTGCCGACGGCCGCCGCCCGCTTCACGTGCGCCGCGCCGGCCGGCAGCTCGCCGCGGGCCGTGGCCTCGAAGCGCTCGGGCCCGGGCCGGTCGACCGCCGCCGCACACAGCAGCAGGAGCCCGAGTGCCAGGGCCCCGGGCAGCCATCGCAGCCTTCTCCGTAGGAGGTGCACGCCTTCCACCCTGGGCCCCGCACGCCCTGTGCGGTCAGCCACAGGGGGCCAGGTGGTGGAACCATCGGGGGCGCCTGGGCGTTTCTTACCGGTATGGACCTCCACATACTCGACGTGCTGCTGCTCGTGGTGGCCCTCGCCTACGCCGTCTCCGGCTACCGGCGCGGACTGCTCGCGGGCTGCGTGTCGCTGGCCGGGTTCGTGGGCGGTGCGGCCGTCGGCGTCTGGCTGCTGCCGTACCTGATGGAGACGGTCACGCCGGGCACGACATCGGCCACGGTCGTCGCCGTCCTCACGGTGCTGGTGCCCGCGGTCGCGGGTCACGGGCTCGCCGGGCTGCTCGCGGCGCGGGTGCGCGGCGGAATGTCGCACGCACCGGGTCCGCTGCGCGTGGCCGACGGGGTGGGCGGCGGTGCGGCGACCGCGGTGGCCGCCCTGGTGGTGGCGTGGGTGGCGGGCAGCGTCCTCGTCGCCTCCTCCTCCACGGTCCTCAACCAGGCGATCCGGAACTCCTCGGTGCTCGGCGCGGTGCAGCACACCATGCCGTCGACGACCCCGTCCTGGTTCTCGCAGGCCACCGGGGCGCTCACCTCGGCGGGCTTCCCCCAGGTCTTCGACCCGTTCGCGAGCGAGCCGCCCGCCAAGGTGGCCAAGCCGTCCGGGGACAACGTGACGGCGAAGGCGACGGGCGCCGCCCAGCGCAGCAGCGTCAAGATCGAAGGCGCGTCGGGCACGCAGGGACGCGAGGGCAGCGGCTTCGTGTACAGCTCAGAGCGCGTCATGACCAACGCGCACGTGGTCGCGGGCATCGACGACCCGACGGTCCGGGTGGGCGGCACGGACCGCGCGTACGAGGCGAGGGTCGTCCTGTTCGACCCCGACAAGGACGTGGCGGTCCTCTACGTCCCCGGACTCGACGCCCCGTCCCTGCGCTTCGACGACTCGGCCGGGCGCGGTGACGCCGCCGTGGTCGCGGGCTACCCGGAGAACGGCGGCCTCGACCTCCAGGCCGCCACGGTCGACGACACGATCAAGGCGGCCGGCCAGGACATCTACGGCTCCGGCAACGTCACGCGCGAGATCTACTCGATCCGCTCCACGGTCCTCCCCGGCAACTCCGGAGGCCCGCTCCTCGACACGGACGGCGAGGTGTACGGAGTGGTCTTCGCCCGGTCCACGACGGACGACCGGACGGGCTACGTACTGACGGCGGACGAGGTGTCGTCCGACGCACGGCAGGCGGCGTCGGCGACGGCGGCGGTGGACACGGGGGCGCTGGTCTCGTCGTAGCCGTACGAGGTCAGCTCAGGGACTTCCCCGTCGGGACGACCACTCCGTACAGGTCGCCGATCGTCGCCATCGCGCCGAGGTGCAGCTGCTCGGCGGGCACCTCGACGCCGCCGACCGAGGCGAGCGGCCGGGTGGCGCAGGCGTCGGCGACCACGGTGGGCCGGTTGCCGCGCAGGAACGCGCCCTGCGCGGTGAACTGCACGCACATGTGCGACATGAAGCCGATCACGACGACGTCCTTGTTCCCGGCCGCGTCGACGCGCTCGCCGAGGTCGGTGCCGAAGAAGGAGTCCGGAGCCGGCTTGACGACGACGGCCTCGCCTTCGAGCGGCGCGACGTCCGGGTGGATCTCCCCGATCTCGGCGCGGACGTCGTACGCGGAGCCCTCTCCGCCGTCGTGCTTGACGTGGACGATCGTCGATCCCGCCGCACGGGCGCGGGCGAGGAGCGCGGCGGCGTTGTCGAGGGCGTCCCGCCAGCCCTCCAGCTCCATCACGCCGCGGGTGTAGGTGTTCTGGTAGTCGACGAGGATCAGCGTCGCGTCAGCCAGCGAGGCGGGCGTCTCGTCGAGGCCGTTGAGGGTGCGCAGAGTCGTTGAGGTCATGCCTGGAACGCTACGAGCGTTGCCCTCATGTCGGCAATGACACCTAACATGCAGATCCGGACATGAGCATCACGCAACATCGCCTGGAGGAGACACCGTGACCGCCGCCGCCCCTGAACGACTCGTCGTGATCGTTCTCTTCGAGGGCGTCGACACGCTCGACGTCACGGGCCCGCCCGAGGTGTTCGCGCTGGTGCGACGGGAGGGCGGCGCCGGTTACCGAGTGCTTCTCGCGGCGGAGACGATGGACCCGGTGACGACCTCTGCGGGCGTACGGGTGCTGCCCGATGTCACCTTCGACGAGGCGGCCGTGCGCCGCATCGACACCCTCCTGGTGCCCGGCTCGGTCGAGGCCGACCCGGAACTCGGGGTGCGCGCCCTCGCGGACCCCGCGGTGGTCGACCGGGTACGGACGCTCGCGGGGCGGGCGCGGCGGGTGGCCTCCGTCTGCGTCGGGGCTCATCTCCTCGCGGCGGCCGGGCTGCTCGACGGCAGGCGGGCCACCACCCACTGGTCGACCGCGCGCCAACTGGCGGACGAGCACCCGGAGATCGACGTCGACCCCGATCCGATCTTCATCCGGGAGGGAGACATCTGGACGGGGGCCGGCATCAGTTCCTGCCTCGACCTGTCCCTCGCCCTGGTGGCCGACGACCTCGGGGAGCCGACGGCGCTGCGGGTGGCGCGACAGCTCGTGATGTACCTGAAGCGGCCGAGCGGTCAGAGCCAGTTCAGCGTGCCGCTGGCACAGGCCTCCACCACGCGGCGCGTGGAGGACCTGCGCCAGCACATCACCCTGAACCTCGACGAACCGCTCACCGTCGCGGACCTCGCGGCACGCGCCCACGTCAGCGAGCGCCAGCTCACCCGGATCTTCAGGTCCGAACTGGGCACGACACCGAGCGCGTACGTCGAGTCGGCGCGCGTCGAGCGGGCCCGCCAGCGATTGGAATCGTCCGAGGACACGCTCGGCCGGATCGCCTCCACCTGCGGTTTCGGCACGACGGACACGCTGGTGCGGGCCTTTCGCCGGCAGCTCGACACGACACCGACGGCGTACCGGCACCGCTTTCGCGTGTCCGTCTAGCGGCTCAGTGGCGGTGGCTCAGTAGTGGGTGCCGCCGTCGATACGGATCTCCGTACCGGTGATGAACTTCCCGTCCTGCGACGCGAGCATCGCGACGACACCGGCCACGGACTCGGGCCCGGCGAAACCGTCACCCAGCGACGGCGACAGCTTCGCGAAGAGGCTCCAGTCGGTGTCCTCGGGCAGCCCGGGGCCCTGGCTCTGCTTGCTCATCCCGGAGCCGTCGGTCATGCCGGACGCGATGGAGCCCGGCTGCACGGCGGTGAACCGGATGCCCTGCTTGCTGTACTCGGCGGCCAGCGCGTGCGTCATGGACTGGATGCCGCCCTTGCTCGCCGCGTACGCCGCCATGTACGGGTGGGCGAACATCGCGGACGTGGAGCTGAAGTTGACGACGGCGGGGGCCTCGCCCCGGAGCAGCTCCGGTATCGCCTCGCGGATCATCAGGAAGGTGCCGGTGAGGTTGACCGCGAGCACCTGGTTGAACTCGGCGAGCGTCGTCTTCTCGGTGTGCGAGGAGCGCAGGATGCCTGCGGCGTTGACCAGCACGTCCAGGCCGCCCAGCGCCCGCACGGCGCCGGCGACGGCCGCCCGCACGGACGCCTCGTCCGCGATGTTCACGACGACGGTCGTGAGGCGCTCGGCGTCGGCGCCCGCCCTGCTCAGGGTGTCCCCGAGACCGGCCTCGCTGACGTCGGCCGCCACGACCCGGCCGCCCTCCGCCAGCATGCGCAGCACGGTGGCCTGGCCGATGCCGGACCCGCCACCGGTCACGAGCGCACGGCGCCCTTCGTAGCGGTTGAGGCCGTTCTGGCTGTTCATGGCGACTCCCTTGCGTTCCTGTGTGCGTCCTCGCACGCTGCTCACCGTACGCTTCGGTGGCACGTTTTGCCATAACGGCGTTTCGTGCCATTCCATTCCTGGTGCGGCTACGCTTCGTCGGGTGAACGAGCCCAGAACGCCCTCTTCTCCGCTTGCGCAGCCCTCGCTGACCGAACGCCGCAAGGCGGCCACCCAGCTCGACATCGCCCGCGCGGCGATGGAGCTGTTCACCGAGAAGGGCCCCGACGGCACCACGGCCGAGGAGATCGCGCGCGGCGCCGGTGTCGCGCTGCGCACCTTCTACCGCTACTTCCGCAACAAGCAGGACGCCGTGGGTCCGCTGCTCGCGTCCGGCGGCGACCGCTGGCGCGAGCTGCTGGCCGCGACGGAGCCGGGCATGCCGCTGCCGCGGGCCCTCGAGTCGGCCGCGGTGACCTCGCTCTCACCCCCGGACGAAGCGGCGGAGGAGGCGCTGCGGGGCACCCGGGCCCTGTTGCGGGCGGCCCAGGACGACCCGGCCCTGCGCGCCGTCTGGTACCGGGTCAACCAGGAGTCGGAGGAGAAGCTGCTCACGGTGGTGACCCACCTCGCCGGCCCCGACGCGGACCCGCTGGAAACCCGCCTGGCGGCCGCAGCGGCGACCGACGCGATCCGAGTGGCCCTCGAACTCTGGGCCACGACCGACGCCCCCACCTCCGGCCCGCACTCCCCCGCCGCCCTGGCGACGCGCGGCCTGCGCCACCTGATGGCGGGGGCCACCGCTGGGTGACAGGTGGCGGGGCCACCCGGTAGTCGGCGGCGGGGGCCGTGGCGTGGTGCCGCGGGACGTGTCTCGTACGGAAGATGTGTGGTCGTGCGACCGGCGTGCCCCCGTGCCGCCCCCGCGCGCGACTGACCGGCGCGCCGGGCGCGCCTACTCTCGAGTTCCCTGGGCCCCGAACTCAGGTATCCCGAGGGCGCGTTGAGGGCATGAGCCCCCGGACGTCAGCCACCCGACCGTCGGAGGCACACCGTGCTCGACCCTGGAGACGTAAGCCCGGGAGCCATCGTCGTCGTGGGCGCCGGGGTCGCGGGACTCGCGGCGGCCCGGCACCTGACCAGGGCGGGCCTGCGCCCGCTGGTCCTGGAGGCCGCCATGTCCATCGGCGGCCGCATGTCCACCGAGAAGGTCGACGGCTTCCGCCTCGACCGGACCGGTCGGCCGCTGTGCACCTCGTATCCGGAACTCCGCCGCGATCCCGCCCTCGCCCGCCTCGCCCTGCGCCGCTTCTCACCCGGCGTACTCGTACGCAGCGAGGGGCTGCGCCACCGGGCGGGCGAACCGACCGGCCCACGGCGCACGAGGGGCGCACTCAACGCGGCACGCGCCTTGGCGAGCGCTCCCCGGAGTCCGCGCGGCGCCCGCCCCACCCTCGGCAGCCCGCTCGACCACGCGCGCCTGGGCGTGTCCCTGGCCCGGCTCGCGGCGACGGATCCCTCCCGCCTCCTCGCCCGCCCCGAACTCCCCGCCGCCCAGGCCATCTTGACCCGAGGCCTGCCGCCCTCGGTCCTCCACGGTTTCGTACGCCCCCTACTCTCGGCCCTGCTCTGCGACCCGGACCTCGGCACCTCCAGCCGGTGCGCCGACCTCGCCCTGCACGCGTACGCGGCGGGCCGGCTCGCCGTGCCGGAGGGCGGCGCCGACGCGCTGCCGGAGCTGCTCGCGGCGGGCCTGCCACCCGGCACGGTGCACACCGGCGTACGGGCCACGGCGGTCGCCACGACCTCGGTCACGACCGACGAACTCGGCCAACTCCCGTGCCGCGCTGTCGTGTTGGCGACCGGCGCGCACGATGCCGCCGAGCTTCTCCCCGGCCTGCGCGTCCCCGCCTTCCACGAGGTCACGGTCGTGCACCACGCCATGCCCGAGCCACCACTCGCCGAACCCGCGCTGCTGCTCGACGCGGACCGGCTCGGCCCGGTGGCGCACACGTCGGTGATCAGCCAGGTGGACCCCACGAGAGCCCCGGCGGGCCGCGCCCTGGTCTCCTCGACGGTCCTCGGCCCACCCCCCACGGACCGCGAACTCCGTACCCAACTCGGCGCCCTGTACGGCACGTCGACCGCCGACTGGGAAACCCTGGCCGTGCACCACGACACCCACGCCGTACCGGCGATGCCACCCCCGCACGACCCGAGCCGCCCGGTCCGCCTCTTCGACGGCCTGTACGTGTGCGGGGACCACCGGGACGACGGCACGGTGCAGGGCGCCCTCCACTCGGCCCGCCGCGCGACCCACGCGCTCCTCGCCGACCTCGGCATCCCCGAACCCACGGCACCCCCGATCACCACCGCGGCGTAGGCCCTCCGGGCGGATCGGGCTGGGTTCGGACGCCCCTGGCGGTCCCCCGCCTCCGCCAAGATCCACCGAACGGGCCCCGCCCCTCCAAACCGCGCCCGCCTCCGTGGCCCAACTCCGGGGGCGGGCGCCCCACCCTCCGGGTTCCATCCGGCCAGGTTTCGGCGGGGCGGGTTCCCGCCGGGGCCGGGGCCC
>NZ_JBEOVM010000087.1:0-27880 GCF_040295505.1 Streptomyces sp. NPDC002790
GGCGCGCCTTCCCCCCCTGCGGGGCGGGCGGCCCCGGTGGGGAGCAGGCGCGCCATTCAAGCCCCTGCGGCGATTGAGCAGCGGGGTCCGGGGCGGAGCCCCGAGGCGTGGGGTCGACGGCCTGCGCCATCCGGCCCCGCGCAATCAGTCACGGCCCGCGCGCAACCTCGCGTAGGCGAACCCCAGCGCCCCGTGCAGCAGGAGCAGCGCCCCGGCGGCGGTCCAGCCGCCACTGCGCCGCCGCAGGCCGTGCACGGTGAGCGGCAGCCCGGCCGCGAGCTGGGCGGCTGCGACCACCCGCGCCCGGGGGCCGCGCAGCCAGGGGCCGATGCCCGTGGCCTCCACGACATCGAGCTCGGCGTGCACGGCGTCCCGCCAGCCCGACCAGCTGACCTGCTGCGCGTCCGACTGGATCCGCGCGACCTCGCGCAGCCGGTCGGCGGGTTCGCCGGGGGTCAGCCCTGCGGGGAGGGCGAGTCCGGTGCGGGTGAGGACCGCGAGCAGGCCCAGCATGCGGGCGCGCGCGTCGGCCGCGCTGTCGCCCGTTTCGGGCTTCGCGAGCGCTTCGAGGGCCTGGAGGTCGAGTACGGGATCCAGGCCCAGGCGCGCCGCGAAGGTACGCAGGGCCTCGGCCTCGCCGACCGGGGTGCCGTTCGCCAGCCACTCATAGCCCACGGGGCGGCGAAACCCGGAGGCCAGCGTGAATCCGCTGCGGTCGGCGTCCCACCACAGCGCGAGCACCGGCCAGGTCGCGCCGACGGCGAGCGCGCCCGCCCAGCCGCCGAGCACTCGGTCGACGGGTTCGCCGCCGCCGTCCTCCATGGACAGCCACGGCTTCGCCTCGGGCACGAGGACGCTCCACTCCCGTCCGGCGCGGGTGAGCAGCATCCGCTCGCGCAGCAGCTGGGCGGCGGGCCCGACGACGGACGGTTCGGCGCGGCAGAGCAGCAGCGCACCGGCGGGTTCGAGGGACAACATGGCCCCACGCTAGGGCAAGTCGGTGCATTACCGCAGTAATTGGACGGCCCATCGAGCGTCGGGGCACGGACTTCCGCGACAGTCTCGACTGGCCTTGACTTTCCCCATCCGCGATATATCGTGTTTGACAGAGGACGCGATATGGCGCGTTCACTCCTGGCCGTCGAGGAGGTCGCACCATGCCCGAGTGGTCCGTCACAGAGCCGCGGAAGCTCGTCTTCGACGAGCCGGTGTCAGCCCTGCATGTACGCATCGTGAGCGGCGCGGTGAATGTGGTGGGGACGGCCGAGGGCCGGGCCCGCCTGGAAGTCTCGGAGATCGACGGGCCGCCGCTGCGCGTGACGCAGTCGGACGGCACCCTCACCGTCGCGTACGACGACCTGCCCTGGAAGGGCTTCCTCAAGTGGCTCGACCGCAAGGGCTGGCACCGCAGCGCGGTCGTCTCGCTCGCGGTGCCGGCGGACACGCGGGTCGAGGTCGGCGTGGTCGGCGCCGGCGCCGTGGTCTCGGGCACGGAGGGGCCCACGGAGGTGAAGGGCGTCACCGGTGACACGACACTCGTCGGCGTCACGGGCCCGGTGCGCACCAGCACGGTGTCGGGCGGCGTCGAGGCGCAGGCGGTCACGGGCGACCTCCGGTTCAACTCGGTGTCCGGGGACCTGACCGTCGTGGACGGCTCGGGCTCCTTCGTGAAGGCGGACACGGTGAGCGGGTCGATCATCGTGGACCTGGACCCCGCGGGGCCCACGGACGTGAGCCTGACGAGCGTCTCCGGCGAGATCGCCATCCGCATCCCGCACCCGGCGGACACGGAGGTGGAGGCGAACACGGCGAGCGGAGCGGTGTCGAACGCCTTCGAGGATCTGCGGGTCGCGGGCGCCTGGGGCGCACACAAGATCACCGGCCGCCTGGGCGCGGGCACCGGCAAACTGAAGGCGACGACGGTCTCCGGCTCGATCGCCCTCCTCCGCAGGCCCCCTTCGGAGGACGCAACACATCAACCGGAACCGCCGGCCACTTCGGAACCACAAGACGCTCCGGATCCCCAGGACACCGACCCCGCCGACAAGAAGGTGCTCTGACATGCCCCCCGTCTTCGCCCACGGCCGCCTGCGCCTCTACCTGTTGAAGCTGCTCGACGAGGCGCCGCGGCACGGGTACGAGGTGATCCGCCTCCTCGAAGAGCGCTTCCAGGGCCTGTACGCACCCTCGGCCGGCACGGTCTACCCGCGCCTCGCCAAACTGGAGACCGAGGGCCTGGTCACCCACACCACGGAGGGCGGCCGCAAGGTCTACGCGATCACCGATGCGGGCCGGGCCGAACTGGCCGACCGCAGCGGCGAGTTGGCCGATCTCGAGCTGGAGATCCGGGAGTCCGTGGCCGAGCTGGCGGCGGAGATCAGGGACGACGTGCGGGGTGCGGCGGGCGATCTGCGCCGCGAGATGCGTGCCGCCGCGTCCCGGGCCCGCGCAGGAACCGGTCCCGGTGACTTCACGGACAAGGAAGCCTGGCACGCCACCAAGGAAGAGGTGCGGCGCGCCAAGCACGAGTGGAAGGAGCAGGCGCGGCGCGCGAAGGACGAGAGCCGCCGGGCCCGCGAGGAGGCCCAGCGGGCGCGCCGCCAGGCCAAGGAGTCGCAGGAGCAGGTGCGCGCGCAGGCGGCGGAGGACTTCCAGCGGATGGCCAAGCGCGTCCAGGAGCAGGTGCAGGACCACTTCACGCGCGGCGACTGGCCGACGGGGGTGCGCGAGGGCCTCACCGAACTGGCCAGGGAGTTCGGCGAGTTCGGCAAGTCCTGGAGCAAGGACGCCGGGCACAGCGCGCCGCCCGACCCCCAGTACCGCCCGCCGAGCGACGAGGTGCCCGCGGAGTACGTTCCCTCCTGGGCCTCCGAGGCCTCCAGCGGCGACCCGGCGCGCGACCTGGACCGCCTCCTGGACCGCTTCCGCGACGACATCCGCGATGCCGCCCGCGACCGGGGGGTCACGGAGGACCAGCTCGGCGACGCGAGGCGTCGCTTGGCGCAGGCGGCGGCCCACATCGGAGCGAGTCTCCGGTCACCGGGTGAGTGACCTCGGCCGCCCGCGCCTCAGACGTCGGCGGGGATTGAAAGGATCGGGGCTCCGCCCCGCACCCCGCCGCTCAATCGCCGCAGGGGCTTGATGTGCCCACCCGCCGCGGGCCGGATCGGCTGCGGTCGACGCCGCCGCCTTGGGCGGCAGGGTGGGCAGGGCGGCACCCCGGCAGGGCTCACCCCGCCACCGCCTCCCCGCCCCCGTACAGCACTCGCTCCACCCCCGCCACAGTCACTCCGTGCTCTGCCAAGACCTCGGAGGCGATGCTCGGGCGGGAGGTGAGGGCGAGGAGGAGGTGCTCGTCGGCGATGGCGCGGTCGTGGTGGGCGAGGGCGATGCGCAGCGAGGATTCGAGCACGCCCTTGGCCTCACGCGTGAGCGGACGCCGTCCGCCGACCCGACGCCCGCCGGTCAACACGCCCTCTCCATGGGCCTGTTCGGCCCGCGCGACGATCTCTTCCACGTCGATGCCGATCCCCGCGAGCGCCTCCGTGTCGGCCCGCGTGAGCCCCGCCCGGCGCCGCACCCCCGTAAGCGCCCGCCCGATCGACGCCCGCCGCTCCTCCGTGTCCGCACCGAGCGCGCCGAGCGCGAACGCGCCGCGCGTTCCGCTGCCGTCGAGGAGCGCGAGCAGCATGTGCCCCTCGTCGACGCGCTCCGCCCGCTCCCGCTCGGCATGAGCGAGAGCCCCCTTCACCACGTCCCGGGCGCCCTGGGTGAACCTTTCGAACATCGCTCATCGCCTCCCGTACTTCTTGTGCACGGCCTGCCGGCTGACCCCGAGTTCGGCCGCGATCTCCTGCCACGACCAGCCCTGGTTGCGCGCACTGCGCACCTGTACCGCTTCCAGCTGCTCGAGCAGCCGCCGCAGCGCGGCGACCGCCCGCAGCCCGACCCGTGGATCGCGGGCCCCCGCCTGCTCGGCGAGATCCGTCGCATCAGTCATGTTGTCAATGTAGGTTGACGCAAGGGTCGACGTCAACCACAGTTGACATCGGGGTACAGACGCGGGCACAGAAGAGGGGCGCCCGGCAGGTCCGCCGGTACGCCCCTCCCCGCGTCGCGTCAGACGCTCAGCACGACCTTGCCGAACAGCTCGCCACCGGCCATCTTCTGGAAGCCCTCACGGGCCCGGTCCAGCGGCAGCACCTCGTCGATCACCGGCCGGACCCCCGTGGCGGCACAGAAGGACAGCAGGTCCTCCAGCTCGTCCTTGGCGCCCATGGTGGAGCCGACGACCTTGAGCTCGAGGAAGAAGATCCGGTTCAGCTCCGCGGCGGGCGGGTTCGGCCCACTCGTCGCTCCCGAGATGACCAGCGTCCCGCCCGGCTTCAGGGACTTGACGGAGTGCGACCAGGTCGCGGCGCCCACCGTCTCGATCACGGCGTCCACCCGCTGGGAGAGCCGCGCACCCGTCTCCACGGCCTCCACGGCGCCCAGCTCCAGGGCCCGCTTGCGCTTCGCCTCGTCGCGGCTGGTCGCGAAGACCCGCAGCCCCGCCGCCTTGCCGAGCACGATCGCGGCCGTCGCTACCCCGCCGCCCGCGCCCTGCACGAGGACCGAGTCACCGGGACGTACGCCCGCGTTGGTGAAGAGCATGCGGTACGCGGTGAGCCACGCGGTCGGCAGGCAGGCGGCCTCCTCGAAGGAGAGTTCCTTCGGCTTGCGCAGCACGTTCCACTCGGGCACCGTCACCTGCTCGGCGAAGGTGCCCTGGTACTTCTCGGTGAGGATGGAGCGCTTCTCGCGCGGCCCGACCCCGTATCCGGTCTGGCCGATGACGGAGTGCAGGACGACCTCGTTGCCCTCGCTGTCGATTCCGGCGGCGTCGCAGCCGAGGATCATCGGAAGGGACTCCTCCCCCAGGCCGACCCCGCGCAGCGACCACAGATCGTGGTGGTTGAGGGAGGCGGCTCTGACGTTCACGGTGGTCCAGCCGGGCCGGTTCTCGGGGGCGGGCCGCTCCCCCAACTCCAGGCCGTTCAACGGCTGGTCACGGTCGATTCGGGCTGCGTAGGCGGCGAACATGACCTTGACGATAGGCGTCCCGCCAGGGCCGGGGAACCTCCGCCACCTGTGACACGCGTCCCGTAGTCGCGGATACGGGAAAGGCCCCGCCAGAGGCGGGGCCTTTCCCGAACAAGCCGAGCGAACCCAGCGAACAAACCGAACGAGCCGAAACTACCGGCGCGCCACGCCCTCCGCCCGAGCGGCAGCGGCAACCGCCGCGGTGACGGCCGGCGCCACCCGCTCGTCGAACGGCGACGGGATCACGTACTCGGCGGACAGCTCGTCGCCGACGACCGAGGCCAGCGCCTCGGCCGCCGCGATCTTCATCGTCTCGGTGATCCGGGAGGCCCGGACCTGGAGCGCGCCGGCGAAGATGCCGGGGAACGCGAGCACGTTGTTGATCTGGTTCGGGAAGTCCGAACGCCCGGTCGCCACGACAGCCGCGTACTTGTGGGCGATGTCGGGGTGCACCTCGGGGTTCGGGTTGGCCATCGCGAACACGAAGGCGCCCTTCGCCATGGAGGCGACCGCGGGCTCGGGGACCGTACCGCCCGAGACACCGATGTAGACATCGGCGCCCGCGAGGGCGTCCTCCAGCGAACCGGACAGGCCCGACTTGTTGGTGATGTCGGCCAGCTCGCGCTTGACCTCCGTGAGGTCCTCGCGGTCCCGGCTGACGATGCCCTTGCGGTCCGTGACCGCGACGTCGCCGAGACCCGCCTCGAGGAGAAACTTCGCGATCGCGACGCCCGCCGCACCGGCGCCGGAGATCACGGCGCGCAGTTCGCCGAGCGTGCGGCCGCTGAGCCGGGCCGCGTTCTTCAGAGCGGCCAGCGTCACGACGGCGGTGCCGTGCTGGTCGTCGTGGAAGACCGGGATGTCGAGGCGCTCCTGGAGCTTCTTCTCGATCTCGAAGCAGCGCGGGGCCGAGATGTCCTCGAGGTTCACGCCGCCGAAGGACGGGGCGAGACGCACGACGGTGTCGATGATCTCGTCCACGTCGTTCGTCGACAGCGCGAGCGGCACCGCGTCCACGCCGCCGAACTGCTTGAAGAGAATGGCCTTGCCCTCCATCACCGGGAGGGACGCCTCGGGGCCGATGTCACCGAGTCCGAGGACGGCCGAGCCGTCCGTCACGACGGCCACGACGCTCGACTTCCACGTGTAGTCGTGGACGAGCTCCGGCTGCTCGGCGATCGCGCTGCACACCTTCGCGACGCCGGGCGTGTACGCCAGGGACAGGTCGTCCTTGTCGCGGACCGGCACGGTGGCCTGCACGGCCATCTTGCCGCCACGGTGCAGCGCGAAAGCCGGATCGAAGGGCTCGTCGGAGCCCTCGTTGCCGGTACTCGCGTCGCTGCGAGGGTTGACGATCTCCGCTGCCACTTTGCTGACCCCTTAAGTCATGTGTTGCACAGGTTGAGGGTGGTTCCGTCCCTGATTGAGGGACGGGCGGGCACCGCGCACGCGCCGGACGGTCCTGTTGTGGGCCGCCCTGTGGGCGCCTTGCGCGACGGACGCGCCGCACGCGCGCCCTGAGCCCCGGATGAGGGGTGTAAAGAACCTTCTTACCTGACGGGCGGTGTCGGCGACGAGCCCGCCTGTGATCGATCACGCCTCGGTGACATGACTCATAGCCGAATATATGGACAAGTCCACGGGGTGATCGCGCAAAAGGAGAGAAGTCCGCCCGAATGGTGAGACAGCGGGCGGCCCGCCGGAGGATCTCCGGTGGCGAGGCGGAAGTTCCGCAGATGCTGCACCGTCCATGCACCCAGAAACCGGGGGTGGTTGGCCCTCTTCGCCCACCCGTTATCCGATTTTGACATGGCTGACCTCCTGAATCAGCAAGTCCGAATGGCAAGATGCCTCATCACACGAGGTCGCGACACTCGAAGGTGTGTGTGCCAAGGCGACCAGCACGGGCAACTCCCACACCCCGCCGGAGGAACCAACCATGACCGCAAGCACCACTCAGCGCACGACCGCGAAGTCCGCGAAGTCCCGGATAGCCGCGGTCGGCGCGATCGCGGTCGCCGGCGCTCTGCTGCTGACCGGCTGCGGTGACCAGACGAAGTCCGACGACAGCACCAAGTCGGGCGCCAAGTCCGCGCCGCTGGCGGACAAGCTGCCGAAGGAGATCCGCGACAAGGGCGTCATCCGGGTCGGCTCCGACATCGCGTACGCGCCCGTCGAGTTCAAGGACAAGTCGGGCAAGGCGATCGGCATCGACCCCGACCTCGCGAAGGCGATGGGCAAGCAGCTCGGCGTGAAGTTCGAGTTCCAGAACGCCACGTTCGACACCCTGGTCACGGGCCTGAAGTCGAACCGCTACGACCTCGCCATGTCGGCCATGACCGACACCAAGGACCGTCAGAACGGCGTCGACTCCGACACCGGCAAGAAGGTCGGCGACGGCGTCGACTTCGTCGACTACTTCAACGCGGGCGTCTCGATCTACACCCCGAAGGGCAAGACCCAGTCCATCAAGACCTGGGACGACCTCTGCGGCAAGAAGATCGTCGTGCAGCGCGGCACGGTCTCCCACGACCTCGCCAAGTCGCAGGCCAAGAAGTGCCCCTCCGGCAAGAAGCTCGGCATCCAGGCCTTCGACGACGACCAACAGGCCCAGACCCGGCTGCGCTCCGGCGGCGCCGACGCCGGCTCCTCCGACTTCCCGGTCGCCGCGTACGCGGTGAAGACCTCGGGCGGCGGCAAGGACTTCCAGCTGGTCGGCGACCAGGTCGAGGCCGCCCCGTACGGCATCGCGGTCTCCAAGGACCAGAAGCAGCTGCGTGACGCGATCAAGGCCGCCCTTGACGCGACCATCAAGAACGGCGAGTACGACAAGGTCATCGCCAAGTGGGGCGTCGAGGCGGGTGCCATGAAGTCGGCGACCCTCAACGGCGGCAAGTGACCGCGCAGCGCGCACTGTTGAAGTCGTTGAAAGGCAACATCCGTGTCTGTTGACATAGACAAGACGGGCGGCGGCCCCCAGAACACGCCGCCGCCCGCGGCCGGGCCTGCCGCCATCAAGGCGATCCCGGTGCGGCATTACGGGCGGTATCTCTCGGCGGTCATCGCCATCGCCCTGCTGGCCCTGATCGTGTACGCGTTCGCACAGGGCAAGATCAACTGGGGTGCCATCCCCGACTACTTCTTCGACGACCGGATCGTCACCGGCGCCGGGAAGACGCTGCTCCTGACGGTCATCTCGATGGTGATCGGCATCGTCGGCGGCATCGTGCTCGCCGTCATGCGCCTGTCGAAGAACCCGGTGACCAGCTCCATCGCCTGGTTCTACATCTGGTTCTTCCGCGGCACCCCGGTCCTGGTCCAGCTGTTCGTCTGGTTCAACCTGGGCCTGGTATTCGAGTACATCAACCTCGGGCCGATCTACAAGGACTACTGGTCGTCCTTCATGACGCCGTTCCTGACGGCGCTGCTCGGCTTCGGTCTCAACGAGGCCGCGTACATGGCTGAGATCTGCCGCGCCGGCCTGCAGTCGGTCGACGAGGGGCAGACGGAGGCCTCGCACGCGCTCGGCATGAGCCACGCGAAGACGCTGCGCCGGGTGATCATCCCGCAGGCGATGCGCGTGATCGTGCCGCCCACGGGCAACGAGGTCATCAACATGCTGAAGACGACCTCGCTGGTGTCCGCCGTGCAGTTCCCCGATCTGTTCCGGGCCGCACAGGACATCGGCCAGCAGTCCGGATCGCCGGTCGAGATGTACTTCCTGGCCGCCGCCTGGTACCTGGTCATGACGTCGATCCTCAGCATCGGCCAGTACTACATCGAGCGCCACTACGCCCGCGGCACCAGCCGCCAACTGTCGGCCACGCCCTGGCAGAAGGTGCGCGGCAGTCTGTTCTCCCTGGGCCGCCCGAACGGAGGCATGGCATGACCGAGCAGCACGCCATGGTCAAGGCCGAACAGGTCCACAAGTCCTTCGGTCACCTGGAGGTCCTCAAGGGCATCGACCTCGAGGTCAAGCAGGGCGAGGTCTTCTGCCTCGTCGGCCCCTCCGGCTCCGGTAAGTCGACGTTCCTGCGCTGCATCAACCACCTGGAGAAGGTCAACGCCGGCCGGCTCTACGTAGACGGCCACCTGGTCGGCTACCGCCAGCAGGGCGACAAGCTGTACGAACTGCGGGACCGGGAAGTCGCCCTGCAGCGCCGCGACATCGGAATGGTGTTCCAGCGCTTCAACCTGTTCCCGCACATGACGGCTCTTGAGAACGTCATGGAGGCGCCGGTCCAGGTCAAGAAGCAGTCGAGGTCCGACGCGCGCAAGCGGGCCCAGGAGCTGCTCGACCGCGTCGGCCTCTCCGACAAGTCGGGCAGTTACCCCTCGCAGCTCTCCGGCGGCCAGCAGCAGCGCGTCGCGATCGCCCGTGCGCTCGCGATGGACCCGAAGCTGATGCTGTTCGACGAGCCGACGTCCGCGCTCGACCCCGAGCTGGTCGGCGAGGTCCTCGACGTCATGCGCGACCTCGCGGAGTCCGGCATGACGATGATCGTCGTCACGCACGAGATGGGCTTCGCCCGCGAGGTCGGCGACAGCCTCGTCTTCATGGACGACGGCGTCGTCGTCGAATCCGGCGCCCCCCGCGAGGTCCTCACCAACCCCCAACAGGAACGCACCCAATCGTTCCTGTCGAAGGTCCTGTAGGCATTTAGAGCCCCTGCGGCGATTGAGCAGGCCTTTCAAGCCCAACAACTGCGCACCATTCAAGCCCCTGCGGCGATTGAGCAGCGGGGTCCGGGGCAGAGCCCCGCGACCTCGCCGCCGTCGCCGCGGGGGCTTACTTCACGGCGAGCACCATCGAGTCCGACGGCGAGGCCCACACGACCCTCGCCTCCCCGAACCCACCCGCGCGGAGCGCCTCCGCATGCCACACCGCCGACGGCATATCCCCATCCGCATGCTCCCCATAAATCTCGAACCGCTCGGCGGTCGGCCCGGCGAGCACCGGATCCGCGGCGGCGAGCTGCCACCACTCGGCCCAGCCCACCGCCCCGTCCCCCTTGGCGGCGGCCATCCGCTCATGCCGCAGCACCCGCTCCGCCGCATTGATCCGCGGCGTCGCCTGGTCGATCATGTGGTCCGCGTTCATGAAGACGCCGCCGTCGCGGACGAGCCCGGCGACCTGACCGTAGAGCGTCGCGAGGGGTTCGGAGTGCAGCCAGTGCAGGGCAGTGGCGGTGAGCACGGCGTCGTACGTCTCATGAGGCAGCGCCTCGGTCCACCCCGGGTCCTTGAGATCCGCGGTCACGAACGCGACCCGCTCGTCCCCCTCGAAGGTCCCGCGCGCGATGGCGAGCAGCGCGGGGTCGAGGTCGACCCCCACACTCGTGGCATCGGGGAACCGGCTGAGCAGCCGGTCCGTGATGCTCCCCGTACCGCACGCGAGGTCGAGCACCCGGGGCGCGGACCCGACGAACGCCTCGACCATGTCGAGCATCACCCGGAACCGCTCCTCGCGGTCCGGCATGAAGTACTCCTGCTGGCGGTCCCAGCTCTCCTGCCACGCCCGCCAGTCGGTGGTACGAGTGTTGGCAACGGTCTCGGACATGAACCCTCCCGTGATCCCCTGTAATACCCTGAACCCGCGAGCGAGCATTACCCTCGCCCGACACGACGATAGAGCGCACCGGTAAGGACTACAAGTGGAACTGGCCTATTACTCGGACTACGCCGTGCGCCTCGTCAACACCGAGGAGCCTCAGCGCGGCAAGGACTCCCTGACGTCGGTGGAGACGGTGCGCGCCCTCTTCGGCGCCAACAAGGAGGCGGCCCGCCGCGCCACGGACGCCGATCTGACCCGCTTCCGGGGCGTACGGGGCCGGCTGCGCGCGGTGTTCGAGGCGGCCGACGGGGGCGACGAGGAACTCGCGGTGAACCTGCTGAACTCACTGCTTCTGGAGTTCCCGGTGAGCCCGCAGATCTCCGGACACAACCACCGCGACGACGACGGCCGCCCGCTGTGGCACCTGCACCTGTCCGACCACCCGTCGAACGCGACGGCCGGCTACGCCGCCATCGCCGCGATGGGCCTCGCCTTCCACCTCACCGAGTACGGCGTCGACCGCCTCGGCCTGTGCGAGGCGCCGCCCTGCCGCAACGCCTACCTGGACACGTCCACCAACCGCTCCCGGCGCTACTGCTCGGACCGCTGCGCGACCCGCGCGAACGTCGCCGCCTACCGGGCCCGCAAGCGCTTGGAGGCCGACCGGTCGGAGAGCACGGGACGTACCGCGGAGAAGACCCAGGACAGCACCGCCGTCACCGAGCGCTGACCCTCGCCCTCGGCCCACGGCCTGCGGCGCCGCAGCCGGCCGCGCACCTTCGCGAGCACCAGCTCGTCCGGCACCACCCCGTACACCGTGCTGTCGCCCCCGGCGCCCGGGTTGTCGCCGAGCACCCACCAGCCGCCCTCGCGCCGCTCGGCGATCCGCTTCACCACCAGCAGATCCTGCTGGAAGGGGTGGCGCAGGACGATCACGTCGCCCGCCCGCACCCGCGCCCCGTGCTGCACCAGCATCCAGTCACCGGGGTACAGCGTCGGGACCATCGAGGGCCCCTCCACCTCGATGATCTGAAACGGCACCTTCGCCTCGCGCATCTCCTCGATCGCCTCGGGCATCAGAAAACCTCCCCGGTTCCCACCGCTGCTCCCGCCGGCCCGTCGGCCCGGTGCCCTTACGGTCCCATCCTCCACCAGTCCCGGTTCTACCCCGGACTTTTGTCCTAAGCCGCCGGGGGCACCCGAGAAAACCCGTTCCGCACGGAGTAATGTCGCACCCGAGAAGACGATCACGAGGAAGGAACAGCTACATGCTTTCCCGCCTGTTCGCCCCCAAGGTGAAGGCCAGCGCTCACTGCGACCTCCCCTGCGGCGTGTACGACCCCGCCCAGGCCCGCATCGAGGCCGAGTCGGTCAAGGCCGTCCAGGAAAAGATGGCCGGCAACGACGACGCGCAGTTCCAGACGCGTGCCATCGGCATCAAGGAGCAGCGCGCCGAGCTCGCGAAGCACCACGTCTCGGTGCTCTGGAGCGACTACTTCAAGCCGCCGCACTTCGAGAAGTACCCGGAGCTGCACCAGCTGGTCAACGACACCCTCAAGGCCCTCTCGGCCGCCAAGGGCTCGTCGGACCCGGCCACGGGCCAGAAGGCTCTGGACTACATCGCCCAGATCGACAAGATCTTCTGGGAGACCAAGAAGGCCTGATCTTCGATCATGCCGTTTGACCTGCGATTTTCCTTGGTCGTTTGGTCTTCCGGTCCGCACCCGGCCCGCAGGCCGCCGAGAACGGCGTCCATGACGGTCCGGGTGCGGTCTTCTTCACCCGGCCACGGGTGCGCGTAGATCCGCAGTGTGATGACGGCGGACGCGTGACCGAGGACGAGTTGGACCTGCTTGCCGCCGGCCCCGCCCGCGATGGGCGCGGAGGCGTAGAAGTGACGCCATTCGGTCTTCCAGCGACGGTAGTTGAGGGGTTCACCCTCCTCCATCGTGAACAGCCCCTCCTGCGCGGGCCGCGCGGCGAGGTGCGCGTCGGTGACGACATCACCGGCCGGACCGTACGCCGTGACTTGCTGGTCTCCGTCATCGCCGACGACTGGGGCGTCGCAGCCCGCGAAGGTCCCGGTGGTGACCACATGCTGACCCCCACCACCACCCGTGCCGCCGAGCCATACGGCCTGTCCGCCGGAGTGATCGCCTCCCTGGCCACGGCCACCTGGCTCGACACCGCCCCGACCGGCTCCACCGTGTGCTGTCTGCTCCTCCGTACCGCAGCCACCCCGCAGCTCGTACGAGACACCCGAGATCGTCGAGCAGCGCATGCGCACCGTCGCGACCTCACTCGGCCTCGGCCCAGCCACAGCACCACCGCCCGACATCGGACCGCGCCTGCGCCGGCTGAGCCGCACCTCGAACACCTCGCCGCCGGCGACACCATCCGCTTCCGCGTCAAGGGCACCGGCGAGACCTGCGACGTCCGCGTGCTGCGCGGCACTGAGTACAGACCTTCGAAGCTCTCCTCGACGGTGAGGGGCCCGCCCACGTCAACCCCGATGCCACGCGCGACGAGCAGCTCATCAACATCCGCACCATCTACGGCCCGGACAAGGAAGTGCTCGGTGCTCTGGCCATTGAGATCACGCGGCCGCAGGGCGATCAGTTGTCGCCTTGCGGCAGCGGGTGTCGCGACGGTGAGGGCGCGTAAGGTCACGCGCCTCGCCTGCGGTCGCCGACGAGCCCGGTCTCGTAAGCGACGATCACGAGCTGGGCACGATCGCGCGCGCCCAGCTT
The DNA here is from genome assembly GCF_040295505.1 of Streptomyces sp. NPDC002790. Taxonomy (NCBI): domain Bacteria; kingdom Bacillati; phylum Actinomycetota; class Actinomycetes; order Kitasatosporales; family Streptomycetaceae; genus Streptomyces; species Streptomyces sp. NPDC002790. The sequence continues at coordinate 13,387 of NZ_JBEOVM010000087.1, forward strand.
GGCAAGCAGGCGTCCGATGTGAGTCTTGACCGTGGCCAGGCTCAGATGGAGGTGTTCCGCGATCTCCGCATTGGAGAGTCCGCGCGCGATCAGGCCGAGCACCTCCAACTCACGGTCCGTGATTCCGTCCAGTGAGCGGCTCGGCGGCCGCCCCGGCTCGGGGCGGCGGGCGAACTCCGCGATCAGGCGGCGGGTCACGGAGGGGGCGAGTAGGGATTCACCAGCGGCGATGACGACGATGGCCGTGAGGACCTCGGCAGGCGGGGTGTCTTTCAAGAGGAAACCGGCGGCGCCGGCGCGCAGGGCGGCATAGACGTACTCGTCCAGGTCGAACGTGGTGAGGATGAGGACACGGACGCCGGACAAGTCCGGGTGGGAGCTGATGCGGCGGGTCGCCTCAATGCCGTCCAGTTCCGGCATGCGTACGTCCATCAGCACGACATCCGGTCGTTCGCGGCACGCGATGTCCACGGCTTCCGCACCGGTCGCAGCCTCGTCCACCGTGGTCATGTCGGGTGTGTGGTCGACGAGGGCACGGAAGCTGCCACGCACCATCGCTTGGTCGTCGGCGACCAGTACGCGAATCGGGCCGTCGTCTGTCATGTGCGTCGCTCCCCGTCAGCCGGTAGCCGGACGGATACCGCGAAGCCGCCTTCCGGCCGGGACCCCGCCACGAAGGAGCCCCCGTACATCATCACCCGCTCCCGCATTCCGAGGAGGCCGTGCCCACCCGGCAGAGCGCGGTTGAGTCGAGGGTGATCGGCCGGCGGCCCTTCGTCTGCGACGTCGATGCGGATCTCGTGAGGATCCGCATCGATCGCGACCCGGCAGCGGGTGGGCGCGGCGTGCCGAACAGCGTTGGTGACTGCCTCCTGCACGATGCGGTGGATGGTGAGCTGGGTGCCTGCGGCCAGGGCCTCCGCGCCGCAGACGGTCAAGTCGACCTCCACACCGGCCCGTTGAGCCTCGGCGGCGAGCGCATCGAGGTTGCGCAGGCTCGGGGCCGGGCCCAGGGGGGCGCCGTCAGTGCGCAGGACGCCGAGGGTGTGCCGCATCTCGGCCAGTGCTGACCGGCTTGTCTCCTCGATGACCTTGAGAGCGGCCCGGGCCTCCTGCGGGTCGGTCCGCGCGATGTGTCCGGCAACGCCTGCCTTGACGGCGATGAGGCCGAGGTTGTGCGAGACGATGTCGTGCAGTTCCCGAGCGATGCGCAGGCGTTCCTCGTCCAGGGCCCGCTCCGCTCGGCGCTGCTGCTCTCGTACGGACTCGGCCCGGTGGCCGCGCACGATGAAGCCCGCGCCCGAGGCACCACCGATCACCAGCCACACGAGACCGGCCACTCCGACAGCACCGCGCCAGTCCTCGGCAGGGGTGACCACCGCTTCCCCGAGGCAGACGGCGCCGCCGGCCACCGCCAGGGCGCCTACGAGCGCGGCCACGGATCGGCGGGCGGGCTCTGCCAGGCCGACCAGATAGGTGGCCAGACCGGCCGCGGTGTACGGCTCGCGGGTGATGTCCAACAGCGAGGCGCCGACCAGCGCGGCGAGGACGATTCCCAGGACCGGGAGCGGCCACCGGCGGCGTACGGCGATCGGCAGACCGACCGCGACAGCGATCAGCCAACCGAGCCACGGCGGACCGCTGTACCCGGGCTGGCCGTCGTCGGAGGTCATCCGGGCGAAGCTGACGTACAAGGCGGTGAGGGCCAGTGCAACGGCCAGGTCGAGGACGCAGAGATGGCGACCGCCCGTTGGCTTCATGGCCCGACGGTATCTGTACGGGTCCACTCAACCCGCCTGCCCGAGGAACACCATCAGTGCGAGCATCACCACGGTCAGCGTCACCCAGCTCAGCACCGCCGCTCGGCGCGGGCGGGGGCTCTCCCGCAGCAGCGCGAGGCCGAGTGGCACGAGCCCGGCGCAGAGCCCGGCGAGAGCCACCAGCGACAGCGGGGTGGTGCCCTTGAGGACGCCGAGGGGCAGTGCTGCCGTCAGTCCGAGCGCGCAGGCCCGCACCGGCCCGAGCGTGCGGGTGCGCCAGGCACCCAAGGCAAGGACGATCCAGCCCCCGAGGACGGCGAAGTTCAGCGTGGCGAAGATGTGGAAGGCGCCGTACCCGTCGGAGACCATCTGAGTGGTGGCCGCCGCGCCCTGCGAGCGCACGAGCTGGAACGCCAAGTGGTCCACCCCGGCATGGAAGGCGCGCGCGAACAGGCCGAAGATGACCAAAGCTCCGCCCCACAGTGCCCATCCAGGGCTCCGGGCACCGATCCGGGCGGCGAGGGTGACCACGGCGGGCCACAGGAGCAGGCTGCCCGCTGCGAAGAAGCCGTAGGCGGCGGCCATCATGGTGGGATGCCGTTCGTACGCGGCGAGCTGGTCGGGGTAGAAGAAGTGGAAGGGAGACCGCAACAAAGCGCCGGTCAGCATCAGGAGCGGGCCGAGCACCAGGGCTGCGCCGCCCAACCAGCGCCCAGGGAAGCCACCCGCCTCCAGCCGCTCCACCGGCAGGGCCGTGCGCAGACGGGCGCCCATTGCGGCAGCCGAAGTGGTTGTCGGGACTGTCGGGTTCGTCATGCCTTCGACGATGCCTGGCCGTTCCCTCCAGGGCATCGGACCAGAGCCTGGACCGCCGGGTCAGACCTGGGTATGACGGCCGTAACGGTTCCGCTTGCTCTTGAAGCACCCTCCAGTCCGCACACAGCCCGAAAGACACCCGCCAAAGCCCGTCGCACCCCATCGCCACCAATCACGAAAAGGCCAGGTCAGCACCCCTCAGGTAAGATCCCCGCAGATCACCGACCCGGCCCATTACCAGGAGACCAAGAGGGCCTGACCCAGGCCTTGTTCACATCAACGACCGGCGGGCGGTGCACCCCCGCGGGTCCGTGAACCTGAAGGGGGCCCGTCCGAGCGGGAGCGCCGCTCGGACGGGCCCCCTTCGCATTCGCATCACCATCAGGAGCCCCGCCATCTCTCCGCCCCCGCGTCCACTACGCCACCGATCCCGCGGAGAGCCACAGTGGCCGAACCTTTGCCCAGTTCGCCACCCTCCAGGGTGAAGGTGTAGGGCAACCTCGCTGCAGCCGCACGCAACCACGCTAAAGTCACCTTGTCCGACAGTGGAGTTGCCGGACCTACCGCCGGACGGGCGGGAAGTCAGGCCTGCGGAGGCCGTGTAAGACCGCCCCTTACCGGTCGGCAGTGGCCCATGAAACAGGAACCCAAGGTGGTGCCGCGCAGTCGTGGCGGTACGGACCGCAATCGTCCACATCCACGTGGGCGAGGGCGTCAATGCGACGAGGACATCCACGTCCCGTCCCGGTGCTGCTCCGCGTTCGACCAGGCCCTGCGCCCCGGACGCGGACCCGCTGGGCTTGTGCGCACCCCGACGTCGAGCTTCCGCACGGGGACGGCCTGCTGGTGCGGCCGCGCATCGACTTCCAGTACGAGGTCTCGTTCTACTTCGTCGACGACCAGCAGCTGTACGCCCTGTACGCGCCCGATCCGGCGCGCCGCTGGGAGCTGCGCCCGTACGAACCGACGGCCGCGGACCGCGAGTTCGCCCGCTCCTTCGTCGAGTGGAACACGCTCCCGTACGGCATCCAGCGCGTCGACGCCTGCCGCGCTCCGGACGGCGGGCTGCTCCTCGTGGAACTGGAGGACCTCAACCCGTACCTCTCGCTCGACCTGGTCGACGAGGCGACACGGGAGGCGTTCGTGACCGCGATGGAGGCCTCGGTACGGGCTAGCGTCTGAGGCGGAGTCACCACGGCCACGGAAGACACCCCCATGAAGGGGGTACCTCACCCAGGGAGTCCGCTCATGAGCAGCACTGCCCCGTCCGCCGACCGTCCCATCGTCGCCGTGCTCGGCACCGGGACGATTGGCGCGCCCATGGCCCGGAATCTGGCGCGCGCCGGGTTCACCGTGCGGGCCTGGAACCGGACCCGTGCGAAGGCCGAGCCGCTGGCGGCCGACGGCGTGACGGTCGCGGACAGCGCGGCCGACGCGGTGCGGGACGCCGATGTCGTCGTGACCGTCCTGCCCGACGGGCCGCGCACCCTGGACGTCGTCCGGGAGGCCACGCCGAAGCCCGGCACCGTGTGGGTGCAGTCCGGGACCGTGGGCGAGGGCATCGACGAGCTCGCCGAGTACGCGGTCCGTGCCGGTCTCCTGCTGGTCGACGCGCCCGTTCTGGGGACCCGGCAGCCCGCCGAGCAGGGCACGCTGACCGTGCTCGCGGCCGGCGCCGCGACCACGCGCGAAAGCGTCCAGCCGCTCTTCGACGCCATCGGCTCCCGCACGCTGTGGGTCGGCGACGGCGGGCCGGGCGCCGCCAGCCGCCTCAAGCTCGCCCTCAACTCCTGGGTGATCGCGCTGACCACGGGCGTCGGCGAGGCCCTCGCGCTGGCCCGCGGACTCGGCGTGGACGCGGACGACCTGGTGGAGGCCATCACCGGCGGGCCGCTGGACAACGCGTACTTCCAGAACAAGACCGCGGCGATCCGCAGCGGCGACCTCACCCCGAGCTTCTCCGTGGACAACGCGGCGAAGGACGCGGGCCTGGTGCTTGCCGCGGCCGAGCGCGCGGGCATCCGCGTGGACGCGGTGGCGGCCGCCCGCGACCGCTTCCAGCGCGCGTCCGAGCAGGGACACGGGGACGAGGACATGGCCGCCACCTACTTCGCGAGCTTCCCGGACGCCTAACGGACGGCCACTTATGACGGCCTGTTCATGGCGGCCCGTTCATGGCGGCCTGCTCGCGGTGGCCTGAGACGGTGCCCTGCTCACGGCGCCTGTCTCACGGCAGCCCGCTCGCCGGGGCCTGAGCACGGCGTCCTGCCCACGGCGCCTGTCTCACGGCGGACCACTCACGGCGGCCTGAGCACGGGGGCCTGCTCGCGGTGCCCTGCCCACGGCAGCCCACTCACAGCCGACCACTCACAGCGGCCCGCTCGCGGCACCCTGCCCACGGCAGCCCGCTCGCGATGCCCTGCCCACGACGCCCCACTCACGGAGCCTGTCTCACGGCGCCTGTCTCACAGCAGCCCGCTCGCGGCGGTCTCAACCGGTGGTCGGTTCCCGCCACATGGGCCAGATCGCCGGTCCGCCCGGCAGGTCGATCGCCGTGCCGGTGAAGACGAACCCGAGGCGCTCGTACAGCTCCCGGCTGCGCGGGTTGCTGGCCTCCAGGTAGGCGGGCAGCCCCTCGCGGTCGCAGCGCTCGAGCACCGGCGCCATCAGCGCGGTTCCCAGGCCCTGGCCCTGCCGCCCGGGCACGACGCCGATCATCCACAGATAGGCGTGCGCCCGGCCCACGGGATGCGCCCGCATCGTCCACCGGGCTATCTGCTCCACCCGTACGTTGTCGGGGTCGACGGTCGCCCGCACGTGCGCGGGCACGTCCTCGTCGCCCTCGTCCTGCGGCCCGGCCGGCATGTCGATCCACAGCGCGACGGCCGAACCGTCCTCGGCGAGATCCACATATCCGTCCTCGAACGTCGCATCCGCGAACGCCTTCATGAGCCCGGCGTGCCGCTCCCGCCTGTGCTCCTCACCGGGGAACACCCAGCCACTGACCGGGTCGTCCATGAACGCCTCGTCCAGCAGCCGCACCACGAGCTCCCGGTCCGCGTCCCCCGCACGCCTGATGCCCACTCCCATCCGTCCTGCCCTTCGCTCAACCAGCCTGCCCTGCACAGCCGTTGAACTCTAAGCGATCAACCAACCCCCGCACCGGCCCGCCTTGGGCAATCTGCCTTCCCCAAGCTCTCGAACAAGCTCGAGCAGGGGAGACCCCATCGGGCGGCAGGGTGGGCAAGGCGGCACCCCGGTGCGGGCAGCGCTCTCCCCCAGCCCCACCCCGCCGCCCCCCCCTCAAGCCGGGGCACCGCAACCGATCGCGGCACCCCGGCCGACAGGCCTCAGTACCCGCGGCGCGTGACGAACTCCGCCAGGGACAGCAGGCCGTCCGCCGCCTCCGGCACCGGGACCGCCTGCGACAGCCGGTCCACCGCGCGGGACATGTGGTCCGCGGCCTGCGTCTGCGCCCAGTCCCGGCCACCGGCCCGCTCCACGGCCAGCGCGATCGCCTCCAGTTCCGCCACTCCTTCCTTCTTCCGTCCCGGCGGCCCGTACAACGCCGCCAGTTCGTCCGCCGCCACACCGCCGGAGGCGAGCGCGGCGACCACCGGCAGGGACTTCTTGCGTACGGCCAGGTCCGCACAGGCCGGCTTGCCCGTGCGGGCCGGGTCGCCCCAGATCCCGATCACGTCGTCGATCAGCTGGAACGCGAGGCCCGCACAGCGCCCGAACGCGTCGAGCGCCTCGACCTCCTCCTCACCGGCCCCCGCGTACAGCCCGCCCACCGCGCAGGCGCAACCGAGCAGCGCGCCGGTCTTGGCCTCCGCCATGGCCAGCGTCTCCGGCAGGGACACGTCCGCCGGGTCCCGCCCCTCCAGTGCGACGTCGACGGCCTGGCCCTCGCACAGCTCCACCACACAGGCCGCGAGCCGGGCGGCCGCCGCCGAGGCCGCCGGATTCCCCTCGTCGGCGAGCAGGCGCTGTGCCTGGGCCTGTATCGCGTCGCCCGTGAGGATCGCGGCGGCGTCCCCGAACACCGTCCACGCGGTGGCCCGGTGCCTGCGGGTGGCGTCCCGGTCCATCACGTCGTCGTGCAGCAGCGTGAAGTTGTGGGTCAGCTCCACGGCGGCCGCCGCCCGAACCGCCCGCTCGGGCCGCCCGCCGAGGGCCCGCGCCGCGGCCAGCACGAGGGCGGGCCGCACGGCCTTCCCGGCGCTCCCCGTGGCGGGCGTGCCGTCGGCTTGCTCCCAACCGAAGTGGTAGCGGGCGACGCGGCGCATCGATCCCGGCAGGGCCTCCACCGCCCGCCGCAGCTCGGGGTCGACCGCGACCCTGGCCTGCGCGAGGATCGCCGGTGCCTCCTGCCCCTCGGGCCCCCGCGCCTCGTACCCCTGCGCCGCGGCCGCCCCGGTCGCCTCTGCTGCCACGCGCGTCTGCTCTCTCACGGCCGGCTGTGTCATGGACTCACCCCTGACAGGGCGCGGACGGTGGCGGTTCCGCTGCGGGTGGGCGCGTACCTCCTCGGTGTACCCGCCCGGTCGGGCGGGGACACGGCGAGAAGGGCGCGGCCCGTCACCGCCACCTGCCGACCTCGACGTTCTCCAGCACCCCTAGCGCATCGGGCACCAGGACCGCCGCCGAGTAGTACGTCGTCACCAGGTACGAGATGATCGCCTGCTCGCTGATACCCATGAACCGCACGGACAGGCTCGGTTCGATCTCGTCCGGGATGCCGGACTGGCGCAGCCCGATGACGCCCTGGTCCTCCTCTCCCGTACGCATGCAGATGATGGACGTGGTCCGCGCGTCGGAGACCGGGATCTTGTCGCACGGATAGATCGGCACACCGCGCCAGGTCGGGATTCGGCTCCCGCCGACGTCGATGCTCTCGGGGACCAGGCCCCGCTTGTTGAGCTCGCGGCCGAACGCGGCGATCGCCTTCGGGTGCGCGAGGAACAGCTTGGAGCCGCGCCGCCTGCTGAGCAGTTCGTCCATGTCGTCGGGGCCCGGCGCGCCGTCGTGCGGCTGCAGGCGCTGTTCGTACTCGCAGTTGCTGAGCAGGCCGAACTCCCGGTTGTTGACGAGTTCGTGCTCTTGGCGCTCCTTCAACGCCTCGACCGTGAGCCGGAGCTGGTGCTCCGTCTGGTTCATGGGCTGGTTGTAGAGATCGGCCACGCGCGAGTGGATGCGCAGCACGGTCTGGGCGACGCTCAGTTCGTACTCGCGCGGCGCGGATTCGTAGTCGACGAAGGTCCCGGGCAGGACCGCCTCCCCGACGTGACCGGCCGCGAGGTCGATCTGCTTCTCGCCGTACGCGTTGGCCCGCTGCTCGGGGAGCGAGCGCAACCGCTGGAGGTGGTCGCGCAGCGACCCGGCGCGCTCGGCGATCTGCTCGAAGTCGCCGCGCGGCAGCGTGAGGACGGTGCACGCGGTGGCCGCTCGCGCCGTGTACTCCCAGATGCCCTCCGGGTCGAGCAGCGCCTGGTCGCCGAAGTACGCGCCGTCGGCCAGCACTCCGAGCACCGCGTCGTCCCCGTAGGGCCCTGTGCCGACCTTCTCGACGCGGCCGTGTGCGAGCAGGAACACCTCGTCGGCCCGGCTGCCGAACGAGGCGAGCAGCTCGCCGGCCGCGAACTCCCGCTGGGTGCAGCGCTGGGCGAGCTCGGCAAGCACGCCCTCGTCCTCGAAGCCCCGCAGCGCGGGGAGCTCCCCCAACTCGGCGGGGATGACCCTGACATCGTCCCCCGTCTTCACGAACGTGACGCGTCCGTCTCCGACCGAGTAGCTCAACCGTCGGTTGACCCGGTACGCACCACCCTTCACATCCACCCAGGGCAGTGACCGCAGCAGCCAGCGGGAGCTGATCTCCTGCATCTGCGGTGCGGATTTGGTGGTCGTGGCCAGGTTCCGCGCCGCGGACGTACCCAGACTCTTCTGCGGTCCGGGGGTCTGCTCGCGGACCTCTTCGCCTACCGACATGTGCAATGCCCTCCCGATCATGAACTGACCTGCGCGGACAAGCCTTCAGCACGGAGAGCGATCGCACCATTACACAAATGAGGGGGAATGGATGGCGGGCGGGTGGGGCATTGGGCGGGCACTTTCGCACTCTCCCGGCTCATGCTCCGCCGACGGCCGGAACTCGAAGTTCCCGGCGCACGTTGGTCAGGAAACGGTAAAGACGAGAAGGGTGATCAGCATGGCGGGATTCATGGATCGGGCCAAGGAGCAGGCGCAGCGCGGCCTGACGCAGGGCAAGCAGAAGCTGGACGACGTGCAGGCGCAGCGTGCGGGCGCGGATCTGCTCAAGCGACTGGGCTCGGCGTACTACGCGGAGCGCAAGGGCACCGGCAGCCCGCAGGCCACGCAGCAGGCGCTGCAGGCCCTCGAATCGCACATCGCGGCGAACGGGGACGGGGTTCTGCGCGGCTGAGTGCCCGAGGGTGCTTCTGACGGATCCCGCCGGAGCCGCGAGCCCCGGCCGCCGACGCCGCGAACCTTGTGCACGTTATGCGAACAGTAGGTCGCTGCACGGCAGTTCCGGGTAAAAGCGAACCGTACGAGACGGTGCGCAGTCGGCGGCCGTCGCTCCCGTAAAGGAGGCGGCCGTGGCCCCACCCATGTCCGCAAGCAGCTTCATCAAGGCTCTCAAGGACGAGGGTCTGACGGTGGTCGAAGTCGGCGACTGGCGGCATCACAACCGCAATCACATCGGCGACTGGGGCCCGTTGAACGGGGTGATGATCCACCACACCGCCACCTCCGGCAGCGCCGGCACCGTGCGCGTCTGCCGCGAGGGCCATGCGAACCTGCCGGGGCCGCTGTGCCACGGGGTCATCACGAAGGACGGCCGCGTCCACCTGGTCGGCTACGGCCGGGCGAACCACGCGGGCCTGGGCGACGACGACGTGCTGCGCGCGGTGATCGCGGAGAAGGCCCTGCCGCACGACAACGAGGCGAACACGGACGGCAACAGCCGCTTCTACGGCTTCGAGTGCGAGAACCTCGGCGACGGGGACGACCCGTGGCCCGCCGCCCAGTTGGAGGCCATCGAGAAGGCGGCCGCGGCGATCTGCCGCCACCACGACTGGACCGAGCGCTCGGTCATCGGTCACCTGGAGTGGCAGCCGGGGAAGATCGACCCCAAGGGGTTCACGATGGCGTCGATGCGCAAGCGCATCGGGGACCGGCTCAAGTAGCCGCCGACCGCCGCGCGGGCGGGGACCCGGCCGGGTGTCCGACAATGGCCGGGTGTCCCGCCCCATCGGCCCCGGCCTTCGTCCGCGTCTCCCGTCTCCCCTCGTGGAGGCCGGGGACGAGCGCTTCGCGCGCCACGGCGTGCGGCTGCTGCTCAAGCGGGACGACCTGATCCACCCGGACCTGATCGGCAACAAGTGGCGCAAGCTCGCCCGGAACCTCGACGCGGCGGCGGCCCAGGGCCGCGGACTCGTCACCTTCGGAGGCGCGTACTCGAACCATCTGCGGGCCACGGCCGCGGCGGGCCGGCTCCTCGGCCTGCCCACCATCGGCGTCGTCCGCGGCCAGGAACTCGCCGACCGCCCGCTCAACCCGTCCCTGTCCCGCTGCGTGGCCGACGGGATGCGCCTGCACTTCGTCGACAGGTCGACGTACCGACGCAAGACCGATCCCGACGTGCTGGACGGGCTCCTCGACGCCGCCGACGCCGGGGACGCGTACGTGGTGCCCGAGGGCGGCAGCAACTCCCTTGCCGTTCAAGGCTGTACGGACCTCGGCCTGGAGCTGCGCGACCACGCGGATGTCGTCGCGCTCGCCTGCGGCACGGGCGGCACTCTCGCGGGGCTCGCCGCCGGACTCGCCCCCGGCCAGCGCGCCGTGGGCGTCGCCGTCCTCAAGGGCGGATTCCTCAAGGCCGACGTCCGCGCTCTGCAGGAGGCGGCTTTCGGCGGCCCGCGGGGCTCGTGGCGGGTGGAGGACCGGTTCCATTTCGGCGGCTACGCGCGCGTGCCCGAGGAACTCGCGGCGTTCGCCGAGGACTTCGAGGCCCGCCACGGGGTGCCAGTGGAGCACCTCTATGTCGCCAAAGCGCTGTACGCACTTGTCGCTCTCACGCAGGAGGGCGCGTTCCCCCGCGGCACGACGCTCGCGGCGGTGATCACCGGCGCCCCCTTCGAAGGCGCTCAGTCGTCGACCTCGCGATAGGCGGCGGCCTCCTCCAGGTCCAGCTTGCGCAACATCGTCCGCAGCATCTCGTCGTCGATCCGCCGCTCGTCCCGCATCCGTACGAAGACCTCGCGCTCGGCCGCGATCGCCTCCCGCGCGAGTCGGCGGTACGTGTCGTCGGCGGACTCCCCGGTCACCGGGTTGGACTGCCCGAGCCGCTCCCACACCGAGTTGCGGCGGCGCTCCAGAACGGTGCGCAGACGGTCCTGGAGGGGGGTGGGCAGCGTGTTGCGCTCGTCGCGCATCAACTCCTCCACGCGCTCCTCCGCGGCCACGGAGGCGGCGTTCTGCGCCTGCGCCTCGGCGAGCGTCTCGGCCTGCGTGTCCCGGCCGGGCAGCTTGAGGAGCTTGATGAGCGGCGGCAGCGTGAGCCCCTGGACGACGAGCGTCCCGATGACCGTCGTGAAGGTCAGGAAGAGCACCAGGTTGCGCGAGGGGAACGGCTCGCCGTCCTCCGTGACCAGCGGGATGGAGAACGCGATGGCCAGCGACACCACGCCCCGCATGCCGGCCCAGCTCACGACCAGCGGCCGCTTCCAGTCCGTGTCGCTCTCGCGCGCGCGGATGCGCGACGACATGCACAACGGCAGATAGGTGGCCGGATACGACCAGACGAAGCGGATGACGACCACGAAGACGAACACCCCGACCGCGTACCAGACGGCCTGCCACACGCTGTACTCGCCGAGCCCTTCGAGGACGAAGCGCAGTTGGAGGCCGATGAGCGCGAAGACCGACGACTCCAGGATGAACGCGACGACCTTCCACACCGCGGCCTCCTGAAGCCGTGTCTCGAAATCGACCTGCCAGGAGCGGTGCCCCAGGTAGAGCGCCACCGTCACGACGGCGAGCACCCCGGAAGCGCCCACCTGTTCCGCGACCGCGTACGCGACGAAGGGGATCAGCAGGGAGAGCGTGTTCTGCAGCAGCGCTTCCTTGAGGTGCGTGCGCAACCAGTGCAGCGGCACCATCAGCAGCAGCCCCACACCGACCCCGCCGACGGCCGCCACCAGGAACTCCTGGATGCCGCCCGCCCAGCTTGCGCCCTCACCCACCGCCGCGGCGAGCGCCACCTTGTAGGCGGTGATCGCAGTCGCGTCGTTCACGAGGGACTCGCCCTGCAGGATCGTGGTGATCCGGGAGGGCAACCCCACCCGCCGGGCGATCGCCGTGGCGGCCACCGCGTCCGGCGGCGCGATCACCGCCCCGAGGACGAGCGCGGCCGTCAGCGGCAGGTCCGGGATCAGCTCGTACGCGAGCCAGCCCACCGCGAGCGTGGCGAACAGGACGTAGCCCACGGAGAGCAGCGCGACGGGCCGGATGTTCGCCCTCAGGTCGAGGTAGGAGCTCTCCAGGGCGGCGGTGTGCAGCAGCGGAGGCAGGATCAGCGGCAGCACCACATGTGGGTCGAGCACGTACTCCGGGACCCACGGCACGTAGGACGCCATCAGGCCGATGGCGACCAGGAGGAGCGGTGCGGGCACGCGCGTCCTGCGCGCCGCCCCCGCCACAGCCGCACTCGCGGCGACCAGACCCACCAGAGGCAATACGTCCATGACCCGCCTTCCACCGCCCTGCTCCGCCCCACCCGTCGTAACCTGGCCATCATGAACGAGTGCTCGCACGTCGCCGCGTTGCCGCACCCCGAGCCCGCACCTCTGAGCGAGACCTGCTTGGAGTGCCTGGCCGTCGGCAGTCACCCTGTGCAACTACGGCTGTGTCTGGTCTGCGGTCACGTCGGCTGCTGCGACTCGTCGCCGTACAGGCATGCGACGGCTCACCACACCGAGACGGGACATCCGGTGATGCGCACCTTCGAGCCTGGTGAGAGCTGGCGTTGGTGCTTTGTCGACTCGATTCTCGTCTGACCCGGCGGATCCCGGGCCCTTCCGGGGTTCGATCCACTGGCGCCTGGGTACGTCAAACCGGCGCCCGCTCTTTCCAATTGAGCCCGCACACCCTCTAGCCACTGTCCGTACCCGTAGGCTTACTATGAGTGACAGCACTGGGCCGGGGGTCCCCGGGACAGGAAAGTCGGGCGCGCGGTAGCGTCACCGCAGATATATGTGGCGCATCACCCGGGGGACGACACCTCCGGAGCCCGAAAGTGCTTGTACCACCTTGGAGGTGAGGGTGTCCCAGATCGCAGGCGAGCCCGGGAATCAGGACTTCGTGGAAGTCCGGCTGCCGGCTGCGGGTGCCTACCTGTCGGTGCTGCGTACGGCGACGGCCGGCCTCGCAGCGCGTTTGGACTTCACCCTCGACGAGATCGAGGACCTTCGCATCGCTGTCGACGAGGCCTGCGCGATCCTGCTTCAGCAGGCCGTCGCGGGCTCCGTGCTCAGCTGTGTGTTCCGGTTGGTCGACGACTCCTTGGAGGTGACGGTCTCCGCGCCGACGACCGACGGCCGGGCCCCTGAGCGCGACACCTTCGCGTGGACGGTGTTGTCGGCCCTCGCGGGCCAGGTCGACTCCACAGTGGCCGAGGACAAGACCGTCTCCATCAGCCTCTACAAGAAGCGCGGCGCGGGCCCCGGCCCGACGTGAGGAACGGGGACGATCCGGTGCGGGACGACAAGCGCGGCACACGGGATCTCCCGGCCGACGGCACGGGCGGGATGCAGCGGCCGACCACCGGCATCCCCGAGCAGCAGGCCCTGCCGCACCCGGAGGACCCCGTGGACACGGCGGACCCGACGGCCGGCGCGGCACAGGAGGCAGCGCCGACCTCGGGAGCCGGACTTCGCGGGGGCTCAGGGAGATCGGACGCGCGACGGGCGGGATTGATGAGCGACCACGAGCGACACGGTGATCGGCACGACCGACACGATCCACGGGACCGCAGCGCTGCGCGGGCGATGTTCATCGAGCTGCGCACCATGCATGCCGACAGCCCGGAGTACGCCGAGCTGCGCAATCAGCTCGTGCGCATGCATCTGCCACTGGTCGAGCACCTGGCGCGCCGCTTCCGCAATCGCGGCGAGCCGCTGGACGACCTCACCCAGGTCGCGACGATCGGCCTCATCAAGTCGGTCGACCGCTTCGACCCCGAGCGGGGCGTGGAGTTCTCCACGTACGCGACGCCGACGGTCGTCGGCGAGATCAAGCGGCACTTCCGCGACAAGGGCTGGGCCGTGCGCGTACCGCGCCGTCTCCAGGAGCTGCGTCTGGCCCTGACGACGGCGACCGCCGAGCTGTCCCAGCTGAACGGCCGCTCCCCCACGGTCCACGAGCTGGCCGAGAAGCTGGGCATCTCCGAGGAGGAGGTCCTGGAGGGCCTGGAGTCGGCCAACGCGTACTCCACGCTGTCCCTGGACGTCCCGGACACGGACGACGAGTCCCCGGCGGTCGCGGACACGCTGGGCTCCGAGGACGAGGCGCTGGAGGGCGTCGAGTACCGCGAGTCCCTCAAGCCGCTCCTGGAGGACCTGCCGCCGCGCGAGAAGCGCATCCTGCTGCTGCGGTTCTTCGGGAACATGACGCAGTCGCAGATCGCCCAGGAGGTCGGCATCTCCCAGATGCACGTCTCCCGTCTGCTGGCCCGCACGCTGGCCCAGCTCCGGGACAGGCTCCTCGTCGAGGAGTGACCCACGTACGCACACGGGAAGGCGCCCTACGCGGATCCGCGGGGGGGGCCCGGCCCGGTGGGGGGTGGGGGGTGGGGGGGAAGGCGGGGGAACCCCCCGACGGGGGGCCCCCCCGCCCGG